>JAPYWM010000182.1 GCA_028276345.1 Sphingobacterium sp. | reverse complement strand
TCCCAGACGTCTCTACGCTCAATGTTCAGGCGGCTACCCGACTCATTACCTCTGAGGTCATAGGGTGGTTCCGCTATTTCCTTGGGACGCCGACCTTCCAGCTGCCGCCCGATACCGCCTGGCAGTACTTAGGACAGTACTTAGGACAGGACCTTTATGTGCGAGTGCCGGCGGATACCTTCCGTACGGGCTTCTACAACTTCTACAACTTCCTCAATGGCACCGCAGGGCTTGATAATTTCCCCATAGAGATCAAAGTGGGGGCTAATGGCACGCCTACGCGCCAGAATATCAATATTCCTGCGACAGGAGTATCCATTTTTGGAGATACGACGCGCACCCCTGTCGCAGCCCCCTCCTACGAGTTTGACGCTACGAAGCCTAACGGCCGAAAAAATGTCCGTTTCTATGTGGTAGGTCCGGTCGCGGATAGTATCAATCCGCAGGTAGGAAACTACTGGTATCACGCGGATACTTTCCCTTTACCCGGCCTTCCTAAGCTTCGGTTGTATCTACACGGGGATGGGCGGCTTTCTGAAAACCCCCCTCAGGCTCCTGAGCCGCTGCGCGCCTTTGTGGCTGACCCCATAGACCCAGTACCCACTCATGGAGGCCCCAACATGATCGTCTATACGCCCGATCGCCAGCGTCTGAGCCAGGGCCAGATGGACTTTACAGATCCGATTTATCGCTCGCTGGTATTAGATCGGCCGGCTCGCTACACCGTAGATGGCCGTCGGTACAGTGATCTGATTAGCTATGTGTCGGACTATGTGCCGGAGTCGCTTTGTATAGCTGGTTTCTCTACGATTCAGCTTTATCAGGCGATTCGGCCGTTGTGGGGACCCTATGCGGATTCAGCCAATGGCGATGTCGTGGTGCGTATTCTGGATGTGTATCCCGATGGGCGGGAGTATTATGTCTTTGAGGGGGCGTGCAACGCGCGTGCGCGAGAATATGCCGCCTCTTGGGCCGACGGCGGCGAGGATACCTCTAAGCCTTGGTACAACCTCGTAGCAGACTCCATCTACCAATGGCGCTTCCTTTCCCTACCCATCGCCTACTGCTGGGGCAAAGGCCATCGGATCAAAGTCCTGATTAGCGCAACTAACTACCCCCGCTACCAACCCTGCCCTAATGTCCCGTTAGAACCCGGCACCTTCTATCGCCGCCGCCCCTTCGATGCCACCCCGTATAACTTCTATGGAACGACCCTCTACCCGCGCAATAACCTCCAAACCATTTACTCAGCCCCCGATAAACTCTCGTACATTGAGCTTCCCGTGCTGAGCGGGCGCTTTGTGTCATCCTTGGCGCAGGCTACCGCTGCGAAACCTACGCCGACCTTCACGTTACACCCCAATCCTGCCAAAAGCCATGCTTTCTTGACAGCATCAGAGTCCGGCGCGTATGAGGTAGAAGTGTACAACGTGATGGGACAGCGGGTGTTTTTAGGGAGCATGACGGGAACGACGCTGACGCTTCCGACGAATGAGTGGGCGGCGGGCTACTACACCGTGCGGGTGCGGGTAAGCCCAGAGCTCACGCAGACGCTGAAGCTGATTGTAACGCCATAAGGGGGGCGGGAAAGTCCTGGTAGGCGGGCTGGCTTGTGAGCTGGCCCGCCTGCTTTTTTAGGCGGGGAATAGTTTGCCGGGGTTGAGGAGGCCCTTAGGGTCAAAGGCGGTTTTGAGGCGCCGCATGAGGGATAGCTCTGCCTCTGTAAATTGGATGCGCATGTAGCGCCTTTGCACCCAGCCAATGCCGTGTTCCCCGGAGAGGGCGCCGTTGTGCGCCACCACAAAGCGGAAAAGCTCTTCCACCGCCTGGGGGATGACTTCTTGCCAAACTGAGTCGGGGAGATTTTCCCGCAGGATGTTGACGTGGAGGTTGCCATCCCCCACATGGCCGTAGCAGACGGAGCGGAAGCCATACTGGCGGCCTAAGCGTTTGACTTCGGTGAGGAGGGCGGGGAGATGGGAACGCGGGACCACGGTGTCTTCTTCCTTATAGGGGCCGCTGGATTTGACGGCGATGCCGAGGCAGCGTCGGAGGCGCCAGAGTTTTTCTCTTTCGGTGTCGGTCGTGGCATACCAGCTTTGCCGGGCGCCTTCCTGGTAAGCGATTTCTTCGATGTGGGCGGCTTCTTCTTCCAGCTTATCGGGGTAGTTGCCATCTACTTCGATGAGCAGGAGGCCGCCGTAGCTGCTGGTATCGTAGAGCTTTTCGCCTAAGTAGGCTTCGCCGAAGCGGACGGCATCCTGCTCCATGAATTCTATGGCGCAGGGGAGGATGCCCTGGCGCAGGATGGTGACGACGGCCCGGAGGGCCGCCCCCATATCGGGAAAACCCATGAGGAGGGTTCGGCGGTGCTGGGGTTTAGGCAGGAGCTTGAGGGTCGCCCGGTGGATGACGGCGAGGGTGCCTTCACTACCGACGAGGAGATGGGTGAGATTGTAGCCGGTGGAATTTTTCAGGGTGTGGCTGCCGGTGCGGATAGGCGTGCCATCGGGGAGGAAGGCTTCCAGGGCTAAGATGTATTCGCGGGTGGTGCCATACTTGATGGTTCGTACCCCGCCGGCATTATGCGCGATATTGCCGCCGATGGTAGAGCTGCCCCGACTGGAAGGGTCTGGCGGGTAAAACAGCCCTACAGCCTCCACCGCCCGGTGCAAGGCCTCCGTGATCACCCCTGCCTCCACATGAGCCTGGAAGTTCGTCGTATCAATATCCAGGATGTGGTTGAGCTTTTCCAGGGAGAGGACCCATCCGCCTTGGACGGGGAGCATGCCGCCGCTAAGGCCTGTTCGCCCCCCGGCGGGAATGATGGGAATATCGTGCGCGTAGGCATAACGCAAGACGGTTTGGATTTCCTCGGGTGATTCTGGAAAGGCCACGGCATCCGGTAGGAAGCGCAGGTCTTCGGTCCAGTCGTGGCTATAAGCCTCGCGGGTCTCGGGGCGGTCGTCTATGCAGTCGGGAACGCGCATCTCAGGCGCTCATTACCAGCTCTTGGCCTACGGAGATCAGCTCCATGGCCCGAGCCTGTGTGGGAGCTTCGGTATAAATGCGTAGGATGGGTTCGGTGCCTGAAGCCCGGAACATGATGGCCTCACCGCCTTCTAAGAGGAGCTTGTAGCCGTCAGTGCGGTCTATGTCTAAGACTTTGCGGCGGTCGAGGGTAGAGGGGGGATTGGTTCGGAGGAGGTTTAGGAGGGCGGCTTTTCGCTCGTCGGGGATGTGCCAATCCAGTCTGTCCACGGCGAAAGGCCCTACGACCTCGTAGATTTCCTGGAAGAGGGTGTCTAAGGTTTTACC
>JAPYWM010000180.1 GCA_028276345.1 Sphingobacterium sp. | reverse complement strand
TCGCCCGCCATGAAGCGGCAGTCGTAGCCGATCATGACTTTGGGGGTGGGGTAGTGGTTTTTGAGCCAGGTGGCGGTGCCGTGCGCGATACGGCGGACATTGTGGAAGGTGAAGTCCTTTGCGATGATGGCGCGCCAGCCATCGGTACCAAAGCGGATTGGGGTCATCCTGCAAAAGTAAGATAGGTTAGTGGGAAGCGCAGAGGGCACCGAGAGCCCGGCGGAGCGTTTAGGCTTACGGATTGTCTGGGGGTGTGCGTTTGGGTTGGGCTGGTGGAGCGCCAGCAGGAAAATTTTTGCGTACTTATCGCCATGTGCGAACTGGTGCACCTACACGTTCACACCGAATACAGTCTTCTGGATGGCGCTTCTCGCATCCCGGATCTCATGGCCCGAGCGAGGCGTTTGGGCATGCGGGCGATCGCCCTCTCTGACCATGGCAATCTCTTTGCGGTACCTCCTTTCTACCAGGCGGCCGAGGAAGCTGGCCTCAAGCCTATCATCGGCTGTGAGTTTTACTTTTCCGACCACCGGCAGTTCGTCAAAGACAAAAACGTCTATCACTTTCTTCTGCTGGCGAAAAACGAAGCCGGCTGGAAAAACCTCATCCGGCTTTCTTCTATCAGCTATTTGGAGGGTTTTTACTACAAGCCGCGCATTCACTGGGGGCTATTGGAGGCATATCGGGAGGGGCTCATAGCTACGACGGGGTGCTTAGCCAGTGTCATCAACCAGAAGATCCTTGCCGGAAAAGAGGAAGAAGCGCTGAAGGATTTTTTACACCTACGCGAGCTTTTTGGGGAGGATTTTTATGTGGAGCTGCAGGATCATGGGCTACGGGATCAGCGGCGGGTGGCGCCTGTGCTCCTCAGATGGGCAAAGCACTATGGTGTCAAGGTCATCGCCACCAATGATGTACACTACACCTGTCTGGAGGATGCAGAGATACATGATGTGCTTTTAGCCATTCAGACGGCCAGTAACTACGATGATCCGCAGCGGTTTCGATTTACTGATGATGAAGGTCAGCTCAACCGCCACTTTTACCTGAAAAGTCCCGAGGAGATGTTGGCCATGCCTATTTTCCGAGAGACCCCAGATAGTCTGAAAAATACGCTGGAAGTAGCCGAAAAAGCTGAGCTTAAGCTCAACTTCAACCAGAGTTTGATTTTGCCGCGTTATCCGATTCCGTCGTCGTTTGGCAGTATGGAGGCGTATTTGCGGCACTTAGCGTATGAGGGGGCGCGGCGGCGGTACGGGGAGCCTTTGTCTGAGGAAGTGGCGCAGCGGCTGGAGCATGAGCTGAAGGTCATCGAGCAAATGGGGTTTGCCGGGTATTTTTTAGTTGTACAGGACTTCGTAGCGGAGGCACGGCGGCGTGGGGTGTGGGTAGGGCCGGGTCGGGGTTCCGCAGCGGGAAGTCTGGTAGCTTACGTCCTGGGTATTACCAATGTAGACCCCTTAGCGTATCAGCTGCTCTTTGAGCGGTTTCTCAACCCCGAGCGTGTCTCGCCCCCGGATATTGATATTGACTTTGACGATGAAGGGCGCGGGGAAGTGATTGCTTATGTGCAGGAAAAGTACGGCATGGAAAATGTGGCGCAGATTATCACGTACGGAACGATGGGCATCAAGACAGCCATCCGGGATGTAGGCCGGGCCCTGAATATCCCCCTCCCCGACGTCAATAAGCTCACCAGCTACATTCCCGAGCGGCCCAATATCACCCTGGAAGACGCCTTGAAGCCCGACGAGAACCCCAAGGCCGCTTTTCTGGAACAGATTTACAAAGATGAGAGTCATGCTCTGCATAAAGTTTTACATTGGGCGCATCGACTGGAGGGGATGACGCGGCATACGGGCATCCATGCGGCAGGGGTGATTATAGCGCCGGAGCCATTGTACAACTACGTGCCGCTCGCCATAGCCACCCGGGATGAGACGCAGCGGCAGGTCATCACCCAATGGGATGGCCCCGACTGCGAAAAAATAGGCCTTCTCAAAATGGACTTCCTCGGACTAAAAACCCTCTCCATCCTCAAAACCGCCGTCCAGCTCGTGCAAAAACTCACTGAAAGTCCTGAACCCCTGGATTTGGAAAAAATACCCTTGGACGACCCAGAAACCTGGCGGCTCTTTCAGGAAGGCCGCACAGTGGCTATATTTCAGTTTGAGTCAGAGGGCATGCAGAAGTACCTCCGGATGCTGAGGCCTACCTGTATTGAGGACCTTATAGCTATGAATGCCCTTTATCGGCCCGGTCCAATGGAGAACATCCCCGCTTTTGTGCGGCGCAAGCACGGCGAAGAGCCCATCACCTACCCGCACCCGCTTCTAGAGTCGATTTTGCGCAATACGTACGGGATCATGGTCTATCAGGAGCAGATTATGCAGATTGCGCAGGTTTTAGCGGGGTACTCGCTGGCGGAAGCAGACCTCCTACGACGGGCCATGGGGAAAAAGAAAAAGGAGATCATGGAAGAGCAGCGGGCGATTTTTGTGGAGCGGGCGGTCGCACGGGGTGTAGAACGCAGCACCGCCGAAGAGGTCTTTGACCTCATGGCGAAATTCGCCGAGTATGGCTTCAATAAGTCCCATGCAGCAGCCTATAGTCTCTTAGCCTATCGCGCTGGTTATCTCAAGGCGCATTATCCGGCAGCGTATATGGCGGCGATTTTGACGCATCACGCGGACAACTTCGACAAAGTAGGCTTCTTCCTCCAAGAGGCGCGGAATCTGGGCCTTACCGTAGCGCCGCCCTGCGTCAATCACAGTGAGCTGACTTTCTCGGTCCCAGATGAGAAGCATATTCGGTTTGGTCTGGGCGGTATCAAGCACTTAGGAGAGAAACTGGCGCAGGAGATTGTGGCAGAGCGGCAAAGGAATGGCCCTTATCAGGACATTTACGACTTTGTGCGGCGGCTTTTTCCGTACGGACTCAATAAGAAAGCCCTGGAAAGCTTGGCTTGTGCAGGCGCCATAGATAGCCTCTTGAAAAAGGGCCGTGAAGATCGGCCCCTTCTACTGGAAGAAAGTAATCGCCAGCTGCTGATAGACTATGCGCAAAAGCAGCTTCAGGGGCAAAATGGCGGAGCAGATTTATTTAGTCTGGCCCTGGGAAAGGCGGCTGTGGTGGCGGCCCCCCCGCCTGCCTTGCATCGGCCTTCCCGGCCGCTGAGTAATATGGACTTACTGCGGCTGGAACGGGAATACATTGGCTTTTACCTGTCGGAGCATCCCTTGCACCAGTATCAAGCGCTCATAGAGGCCTGCCAGTTGGAGACTCGGGCGAGTCGGGTGGTGCAAGGGGAGGAGGCGGCTCGGCCTTCGCTGCGGCGCTGTGCGGCCATTCTCG
>JAPYWM010000179.1 GCA_028276345.1 Sphingobacterium sp. | reverse complement strand
GGGAGGGGTGTGGCTAACCCCTCCCCTGGTTTATTCTGCGTAGGGGTCTGGGAGCAGGGCGGCCCGCAGGAATTCGCGCTGGAGAGTAGCAATAGCTGAGAGGGGCACCTTAGCAGGGCATTCTACGGCGCAGGCGCCAGTATTAGTGCAGTGGCCGAAGCCTTCCAGGTCCATTTGCTTGACCATTTTCAAAACGCGGCTGCGACGTTCGGGCTGTCCTTGCGGCATCAGAGAAAGGTGGGCCACCTTCGCCGCCGTAAAGAGCATGGCCGAGGCATTCTTACAAGCGGCCACACAGGCTCCGCACCCGATACAGGCCGCATAGTCAAAGGCCTTGTCCGCTACGGGCTTGGGTATCGGGATGCTATTCGCATCTGGCGCACTGCCCGTATTTACCGACACGTAACCGCCCGCCTGGACAATACGGTCCAGGGCTGACCGGTCTACCACTAAGTCCCGAATAACTGGATAGGGCTTTGCGCGAAAAGGCTCTATGGTGATCGTCTCTCCATCCCGGAAGTGCCGCATGTAGAGCCGGCACGTGGTGATATTGGGAAGGGGGCCGTGTGCCCGACCATTGATGAATAGGCCGCAGGAGCCGCAGATACCCTCCCGACAATCATGATCGAAGGCAACCGGCTCTTTTCCTGCTTTGATGAGTTTCTCGTTGAGGACGTCCAGCATCTCCAAGAAGGAGGCATTTGGCGGGATATTATCTACCTCGTAGGTCTCAAAGTGTCCCGGGTCCTGGGCGTTTTTTTGCCGCCAGACTTTCAAGGTGAATCGCATAGGCTTATTTGTAGCTACGGGTTGTTGGTTTGACGAACTCAAAAGTTAACGGCTCTTTATGCAAGACGGGCGGTTCATTTTCGCCTTTCCACTCCCAAGCGGCCACGTAGGCGTATTTTTCGTCGTTACGGAGGGGTTCGCCTTCGGGGGTCTGGTACTCTTCGCGCAGGTGGCACCCGCAAGACTCCTCCCTATGGTAGGCATCGGTGATCATGAGCTCGCCCAGCTCCAGAAAGTCAGCCACGCGCAGGGCTTTTTCGAGGTTCTGGTTGAATTCTTGACCGGTGCCGGGGACGAGCACTTCTTTGTAGTACCGCTCGCGAAGCGCGCGTATTTGCTGGAAGGCTTGGGTGAGACCTTCGGCATTGCGGGCGAGGCCGCAGTGGTCCCAGAGGATTTTCCCCAGTTCACGGTGGAATTCATCCACGGTACGTGTGCCTTTACCCGAAAGTACACGTTGAATACGCGCCTTCGTTTCGCGCTCGGCGTCCTCAAAGGCGGCTGTTTCTGTTGAGAGCTTGACGAAGAGCTGGGTGGCCAGGTAATCGCCAATCGTATAGGGCAAGATGAAGTAGCCGTCAGCCAGGCCTTGCATGAGGGCGCTGGCACCTAAGCGGTTAGCCCCGTGGTCCGAGAAGTTAGCCTCTCCGATGGCGTACAGCCCCTCAATGTTGGTCATGAGGTTGTAATCCACCCACAGACCACCCATCGTATAGTGTACCGCTGGGTAAATGCGCATAGGGGTTTCCCAGGGGCTTTCGCCGGTGATCTCCTCGTACATCTCGAAGAGGTTGCCGTAGCGCTGGTAGATTACTTCCCGTCCCAAGCGTTTGATAGCATCGGAGAAGTCTAAGTAGACGGCTCGTCCGGTGGGACCGACCCCATAGCCCATGTCACAGACCCGCTTGGCAGCCCGTGAGGCGATATCCCGGGGAACCAGGTTACCATAGGAGGGGTACCACTCTTCCAGGTAGTACCAGCGCTCTTCTTCGGGGATTTGGTGGGGGGGTCTGGGATCGCCGGCTTTACGAGGGACCCAGACGCGGCCGTCATTGCGGAGGCTTTCGCTCATGAGGGTGAGCTTAGACTGGTATTCGCCGCTCTGCGGAATGCAGGTAGGGTGGATTTGGACGAAGCTGGGGTTAGCGAAGTAGGCCCCACGCCGGTGTGCCCGCCAGGTCGCCGTGGCATTGGAGAGTCTGGCGTTGGTGGAAAGGAAATAGGCGTTGCCGTAGCCGCCGGTAGCGAGGACGACGGCATGGGCTGCGACGCGGTGGATTTCACCCGTGATGAGGTTACGCACGATGATGCCGCGCGCGCGGCCGTCTTCTACGACGATGTCCAGTACCTCGTGGTTGTGGTAGACTTTGGCATTGCCGAGGGCGACTTGGCGCTGGAGGGCGGCATAAGCGCCGAGGAGGAGCTGCTGACCGGTTTGTCCGCGCACATAGAAGGTACGCATGAGTTGAGCACCCCCGAAAGAGCGCGTATCCAGCAGCCCGCCGTACTCCCGGGCGAAAGGAATCCCCTGCGCCACGCAGTGGTCAATGATTTTCACGCTGACCTCGGCCAGGCGGTACACATTGGACTCACGTGACCGGAAGTCGCCTCCCTTGATGGTATCGTAAAAGAGCCGCCAGATACTATCGCCGTCATTGCGGTAGTTTTTAGCGGCGTTTATACCGCCCTGAGCGGCGATGCTGTGCGCGCGCCGGGGGGAGTTGTGATAAACGAAAACTTTCACCTGGTATCCCAGCTCGCCTAAGGAGGCCGCTGCGGAGGCGCCAGCCAGCCCTGCTCCTACCACGATCACCTCCAGTTTGCGCTTATTGTGGGGGGCTACCAGGCGAAGGCTATCCTTATGTCTGGCCCAGCGTGTGGAGAGGTCGCCGCTTGGTACCTTGCTATTCGTAATCGGGTCTCCTTCTCGCCAGGTAATCACCGACGATGTCGTGATGACCGGACTTTCAATCGTTGTCGTGCTCATACGCTTAGAAGTATTTTAGGATGAGGAAGTACATCGGGATAATCGCAAAGCCCAGCGGCACAGCAAAGGCAAATATTGCGCTCACCCACTGCACGATGCGTTGGATGCGGCGATTGAGAATTAGCCCCAGCGTCTGAATGCCGCTATAAAACCCATGCGCCAGATGAAATGCCAAAAGCACCATGCTCAACACATAAAAACCCGAATACCAGGGATTTTCGAAGGCATTTTTGCAGAGGTCGTACAGCGTATAGGAGCTCCCTAAGATGCGCGACTCTACAAAGAACGACCGCAGGTGTACCAGGAGAAATACAAGGATGACCAAGCCTGAAATGGGCATGGTACGGGAGAAGAAGGAGCTATTTCGCTGGGGGTTATGCAGGGTGTAGGGGGTAGGGCGGGTCTTACGGGCTTGAAGGGCGAGGTATACGCCCTGATAGATGTGTATGGCGAAGCCTAAGAAAAGCAGCACTTCCAGGATGCGGATGAGCGGATTCGTGCTCATGAATTCGGCGTAAGCATTGAAGGCTTCGCCCCCATCATTCCGGAGGAGGAGGAGGTTGCCTGCCAGATGCACCACCAGGAAGGTAA
>JAPYWM010000178.1 GCA_028276345.1 Sphingobacterium sp. | reverse complement strand
TCAAATCTTCCGGCCTCAGGCGAGCCTTGAGCACTTCCAGGTTTCCGCTCAAAAGGAGATCTTGGAGAGAGGTATCCATGGCCTTCCCTATCTTCGCAGCAAAGATAAGCTACCTTCGTCAAATGGCCTTATTTCTAGCGTTTCTCGTGCTGGCAGCGGGTGTGTACCTCGTTCTCTCCCGGCCGCACGCACTTTGGCTCCTCATCGGCCTGGAAATGATGCTCAATGCCAGCGGGGTTCTGCTCGTCTTCACCGGCTCTCCCGAGGCCATGGCCCTTCTGCTCCTGCTTCTATTCTTTGCCCTGGCAGAAGCTGCCGTGGCGCTCTTCCTCTTCACAGGCTGGAAACGCACCACGGGTACCTTTTCCCTGCAAAACCTCCCCGCAGAGTAGCCTATGAAAACCTTCCTCAAACGGCTGTGGAGCTTGTGGTTCGCCTTCTGGCTTGTGGGGTACTTCCTGGTTATGTTTCCAGTTTATGCGGTGGTCTTAGCCCGCCTTACCCCTTTCACCATCCGCCTTGGCCACCAGCTAAACCGCTGGTGGGGGTTTCTCATTCTATTCATGGCTGGCATCCGGGTGCGGCGCCACGGGTATCACTTTCCTAAGGGGCCCTGCATCATCGTGGCCAACCATCGCAGTTATCTGGATATCCCGGTGTGTTATACGATTTTTCCACCGCGAATCGCCTTCCTGGGAAAAATTGAACTATCCCGCATCCCCCTCTACGGCTGGACCTACAAACGCCTTCACGTCATCGTAGACCGCAAAGACCCCGAAGCCCGCAAAAAAAGTCTCGTCGCCGTAGCCAAAAAACTCAAACAAGGCATCTCTGTCCTCATCTACCCTGAGGGCTCTACAAAACACCCCCGACCCTTAGGAAAGTTTTACGACGGGGCTTTCGTCCTCGCCCACGAACTCAAAGTCCCCCTCCTCCCCATGGTGATGGTTGGTACAGAAACCTGTATGTCCGCCGATGGGCGCTTTCTCATGCAGCCCGGCCGTGTAGACTGCTACTTTCATCCCCTCATCCCGCCTGACGACCCGCCCGAGGTACTGCGAGAAAAAGTCTACCTTTGGATGGAAGAAACGCTCCGCCGCTATGAAGGTAGATGAGGCCCTCTTAGACCACCTGTGCGACTTAGCCCGCCTCTCTCTCGAAGGGCCCGAACGCACCCAGCTCTTACAGGACTTAGAACGCATCCTCACCTTCGTGGAAAAAATCAATGAGCTGCCCCTGGAAGGCGTCGAGCCTATGCTCTTCGTGGGAGAACCCGCAGGGCACCTACGCGAGGATGCGCCGCAAACACCTCCCCCTTCGCCCCTCTACGCACAAAACGCCCCCCACCACGACGGTCTCTACTGGCGAGTGCCTAAATTCGGCGTCAAAGAGACTTGACTCGGGAGGCACTTAGAGAACTTCTCCTTGCGGGTGCAGGGGCCAGCATAGACACCCGCACGCTCCAGCCGGGTGAAGTCTTTTTCGGACTCCCTGGCTCCCATGCCCATGGCGCCACTTTTGCCCCCCTCGCCCTAAAAAAGGGCGCCGCCGCTGTGGTAGTACCGCCCGCTTACGCAATAGACCTCCCCCCCGAAAAGACTTTCCCCCACGACGAACCGCTCACCCTCCTCCAAGAAGAAGCCGCCCACTATCGACAGCGATTCCCGCATCTGCACATCATCGCTATCGGCGGCTCCAACGGCAAAACCACTACCCGCGCCCTGCTCTCCCATATCCTCTCCGCCTACGCCCCCACCCTCGCCACCCCAAAAAGCTGGAATAACAGCCTGGGGCTGCCGCTTACGCTCCTCCGCATTCAACCACACCACCGCTACGCCGTCCTGGAAATAGGCGACAACCACCCCGGCGAAGTAGCCTTTCTCGCCAACCTCGTCCGCCCCACCTGGGGACTCCTCACCAATGTAGGCCTCGACCACCTGGAAGGCTACGGTTCGTACAAGGCCAACCTCCACACCAAATGGGAACTTGCCCAGGTCCTCGAGCGCCTCTCTCCCGCCCCACGTCTCTTCTTGAACCACGAAGACGAAGGCCTGAGACAGCTCGCCGCCACTACACCTATCCCGGTTACCTTTTTTGGCGAGGGAGGAGAAGTCTTTGGCACATGGCACCCCTTGGGATGGCATCGAGCCGAAATACACGGGCAGGCTTACAACGAGCCATTCCGGATAGAAGTGCCGCTCTGGGGACGCTTCAACCGCCTCAACGTCCTATCAGCCATCGCCGTCGCCCGCGCCCTCGAAGTGCCCTGGCCCCTCATCGAGAAAACCCTCCGTACCTTCACCCCAGAATGGGGCCGCAGCCAAGTGATAGAAAAAAACGGCCAGCGGATCGTCTTTGAAGCGTATAACGCCAATCCCTCTTCCCTTCGGGCCAGCCTGGAGAGCCTCTGGGAAATGCTCCGGCCAGGAGAAACCGTGGGACTCATCTTGGGTCAAATGGAGGAGTTAGGCGCTTTCGCTCCAGAAGCACACCGCCAGATACTCTCCTACCTGCGCCAGCACCAGCGTAGCCTCGCTGGTGCCGCCCTCATCGGCCCCCTCTGGAAAGACTTCCTGAAAAGCATCCCGGAAGCACCCTTTGCACATTATGCCTCTGTGGAGGCCTTTCTCTCAGCCAAACCCACTTGGGCCCAGGAAGCCCCAATACTCTACTTGAAGGGTTCCCGACAGGCTGCGCTGGAGCAGGTCCTAACCGGCCTGCATGCCAAGTGACAATCTAACCTGAGAAATCGGATGCGTCCAAAACTACTTTACCCATCCTCATGTAGGGCGTCGTGATGGGATAAGCAGCTTCTGCGCGTAGGCGACGCAGCGCTTTTGATGGCTGCGCCGCCTAGCCCAGAATTCTACCCCTGCCCCTCAGCCACAAAATCACAAGTATTATACCATTTTGAGGCCAAGGCTTTCTTAATGTGAAGAGGGGATGGGCGCGCCCAAAAAGAACGTTTATAATGGGAAATGCTATAAGGCACGTGTGAGGCGATTGACGGGGGTATCCTCCTATTCGAGCGGCTCTGGGGGGGTAGCGTCTTAATAGCTTGGCCATACGGTATGATACCTCTAAACATCACCGTCGCAACATCCGCTTGCGGGGATACGATCATTCTCAGCTGGGGGCTTATTTTATTACCATTTGCACGCGGGACCGCATGTGCATCTTTGGAGAAATCGTGAATGGTGTTATGCACATGAATGAGGCAGGTCATATCGTGGTATGGACCTGGCAGGACCTACCTAACCATGTGCCGAATGGGATATGGGATGCGTTCGTGGTCATGCCGAACCGTGTGCATGGTACCATCATTATCACGTCCCACCCCCCGTAGGGGCGGGTTCAGAACCCGCCCC
>JAPYWM010000177.1 GCA_028276345.1 Sphingobacterium sp. | reverse complement strand
CGTAAAGCGCTTTCCACGCTTTCAGGGAGGGAGAGGCCCCGAGCTAAGTACGCCGCTATCGCCGAAGCAAGCGTGCAACCCGTGCCATGCGGGGGCTTCTGAAGCGGGATGCGGGGATGGGAAAAGGTATAGGTCTTTCCTTTGTGCCATAGGAGGGAAACGACCTGGTCGCCTTGCCAGGGCGCATGGCCGCCTTTGAGAAGCCAGGCTGGGCCGGGATACCGCCCAACCAGACGATGCAGACAGGCTTCCATCTCCGCAGCGGAGTTGGGAAGGGGCACGTCCGCTAAGGCCGCCGCCTCGTGAAGGTTCGGCGTAACGAGGGTCGCCTGCTCAATAAGCGCTTTCAAGGTCGTCTCGGCCTGAGGTTCTAATAAGCGGCCCCCCGTTGCCGCTACCATGACGGGGTCTACCACCAGCGGAATCGCCGGCGCTTCCCGTCGCAGGAATGACCGCACCGCTTGAATGATGTCCGCATTGGCGAGCATGCCCGTCTTAATAGCCTGAGGCTGCACATCCCGAAAAACAGCCCGCAGCTGCGCTTCTACAAAGTCAGCGGGAACTGGATGAATGGCTTCTACACCCAGTGTATTCTGCGCTGTAAGGGCTGTTATAACCGTCGTGCCATGCGTCCCCAGGAGCGTAAAGGCCTTGAGGTCCGCCTGTACGCCTGCCCCCCCAATGCTATCCGATCCCGCAATAGTCAGTGTAACGGGGCGCAAGCGGCTCATTGGACCCGCTGGAGGGCCTCCTGGACTTTCTGGGCGGCCTCCGCTAGCTCCACCGCCGGAATGATGGGCAAGCCAGACTCTTTTAGGATTTTGGCTGCCAGCTCGGCGTTTGTGCCCTGCAGGCGCACCAC
This sequence comes from Sphingobacterium sp., assembly GCA_028276345.1. Classification (GTDB taxonomy): domain Bacteria; phylum Bacteroidota; class Bacteroidia; order SpSt-205; family SpSt-205; genus JAPYWM01. Next base: position 2,516 of record JAPYWM010000177.1, on the reverse strand, counting down.
CATCGGCACCGGAATATCCCCGATGATTTTATAAGCTTCCAGAATGCCATTGGCTACCCGATCGCATTGGACAATCCCCCCGAAGATGTTGATGAGGATGATCTTGACGTTGGGGTCTTTCAGTAGGATTTGGAAGGCTTTGGCGATGCGCTCGACGTTAGCGCCGCCCCCCACATCTAGAAAGTTTGCCGGCCAGCCGCCCGCCAGTTTGATCATATCCATGGTGGCCATGGCCAGGCCGGCGCCATTGACCATACACCCCACATTCCCATCTAACTTTACATAGCTTAGGCCAGCTTCTCGCGCTTCAGTTTCCAGAGGGTCCTCCTCCGTTACATCTCGCCAGCTCTCTAAGTCTTTATGGCGAACGCCCAGGCCATTATCCTCTATTTCCAGCTTCGCGTCCAGGGCGATGATTTTGTCATCCGAGGTCTTGAGCATGGGGTTGACCTCTAAGAGGCTCGCGTCCAGGGCGTCATAGGCTTTGTAGAGCCGCAGGAGAAAGTCCACGGCGTTTTTGAAGGCTTCGCCGGAGAGCCCTAAGGCGTAGGCGACTTGGCGAGCCTGATAGGGCATCAGGCCCAGGGTGGGGTTGATGTGTAGCTTGAAAATGGCTTCGGGCTTTTGTTTAGCGACTTCTTCGATTTCTACGCCGCCTTCGGCGCTGGCGATGAGGACATCTCGGCTGACGGCCCGGTCTAAGGTCAGGCTTACATAAAACTCCCGAATAGGACTCGGACCGGGGTAAAAAGCATCCGCCGTCACGTAGATTTTATGCACGATTTTGCCTTGGGGGCCGGTCTGGGGTGTAACGAGCTTCATGCCGATCATTTGGGTGGCGAGGGTTCGCACCTCGTCCAGCGTTTTAGCAAGTTTGACACCACCGGCTTTGCCGCGACCGCCCGCATGGACCTGTGCTTTGAGCACCCAAGGGCCTTTACCAGTGGGGTCTATCTTTTGGGCTGCTGCGACCGCCTCTTCCGGCGTCTGGGCGACAATGCCCCCCGCCACCGGGATGTTCCACCGCTGAAGAAGTTCCTTCGCCTGATACTCGTGCAGTTTCATCGCCTGCAATGTTAGCGAAAAACGCCCTATTGTACCTTTGACCGCTCATGGTAACGCTCCTGACCGGGCCGGGCACGCATATCTCCCTACTTCGCTGGGCTTTACAGGAGGCAGGTTATCTGGATAGAATGGTCTCCTACTTTCCGGATTGGGAGGTATGGGATGGGCATGGGCAGCGAGTAGATACCTTTCGCCCGTATCGCTGGCTTACCTGGGCTATGTGGGCGCTTTGGCGGCGCCTGCCCCGCATAGGCAGCCAACCGCATCACCTTGCTTGGCACTTCGCCCTCTATGACTGGCTCACCCGCCAGCGCGTGTCCCTCTCTCCTGTGCTATGGGCCTGGTGGGGAACGAGCCTCTACACTATGCGAAAAGCTCGTCGAGAAGGACGCCTCGTTTTGTTAGAGGCCCATACTTGCCACCCCAAAACCTGGAATGCCATAGCCACCTCCTTCTATCAGGAATACCCCTCAAAAAATAAAGCTAACCTCGCTAGCCTCCCTCCAAACTATGTGGCACGCTTAGAGGCGGAGCTGAAGGAACCTGATAAAATTCAGGTGCTTTCCTCCTTCGCCAAGCGCACCTTCATGGAGGCAGGCATCCCAGAAGAGAAATTCTACTTACTACCTTTGGGAGTAGACACGACAATCTTTTATCCAGAGCCTATCCAGCAAGCAGAGAAATTTATAGTTCTGTATGTGGGGCGGATACATCCCTTGAAGGGCATTCACTATCTTTTGGAATCTTTTTCCTATTTGCGACTTCCAAACGCAGAGCTTTGGCTCATAGGTTCAGTTTCACAGGAGATGCAGCCCCTCCTCAATCGGTATGTGGGGGATTCTATTCGTTATCTGGGAGCTAAATCCTATATGGAGCTGAGAACCTACTATAATCAAGCCTCAGTTGTGGTTTTCCCGACGCTCTTAGATAGCTTCGGACTGGTTATTTTGGAGGCAATGGCCTGTGGGAAGCCAGTAATCGCTACGACGCACAGTGCGGCGCCAGACATTATGAGCGGAAATAACATAGGTTTTCTAATACCTCCCTTCTCATCTGAGGCCATCGCCGAAGCTCTGGAAAAGACTTACCATATGAGAGACGACTTAGTTGAAATGGGAAGAGCTGCTTATCAGCATATTCTTTCACACTATACCCTTTATGCATATCAGCAGAGGGTAGTGGATTACATTCATTTACTAAAAGGAGCTTATGGATTGGCATAAACTCAAAATAGCTTATCTTCATGGGCGGCCAGGACCTCACTGGACAAGTAGGGCCTTTGCCTCCTCCATAAATGCCGAGTTTCACTTTATTGACGAGATAGCTCGGTGGCATGACCTTACCTTACCTGCCTGGAAACGATACTGGAGATGGCTCCAGAATGCGCTGTACTTTCCCTATGAGCGGTTTGATGTGATTTTTCTGGATGGGCCGCACATCTGGCCTCCTAT
>JAPYWM010000176.1 GCA_028276345.1 Sphingobacterium sp. | reverse complement strand
TACCTCGTGGAAACCGACCCCGAAGGCCACTTACTCTACGCCAACGAAGCCGCCTTAGAAGCCTGGGGCTACGCCTGGGACGAAGTACGCAGCCAAAACCTCCGCTTCCTCAATAGCGGCCACCATCCACCCGAATTCTGGACCGACCTCTGGCAAACTATCCAAAGCGGCCAAGTCTGGAAAGGCGAAATCCTCAACAAAGACCGCCACGGCAACCTCTTCTGGCAGCTTACGGCCATCACGCCCATCACCGATGCCGATGGCCGCATCTTCAAGTACATCAGCGTCGCCCTTAACATCACCGCCCAAAAGCGCCAAGCCGAACGCATCCGGCAGCTCCTCCATGAAACCCAGGAAAAAGAACAAGAACTGCGCTCCTACGCCGCCGAATTGGAAAAAGTCCAGTCGGAGCTCCTTCAGGCCCAGTTGGAGCTCACCGGCCGCATCAACGCCCTCAATAACGCCGCCATCGTCTCCGAAACCGACCCCAACGGCATCATCACCTTCGTCAACGACGAAGCTACTTACATCTGGGGCTACTCCCGAGAGGAGCTTATTGGCAAGCCCCACAATATCATCCGGAGCGACTATCACCCGCCGCGGTTTTTTGAACGGATGTGGGACCGTATCCAAAGTGGCTTCGTCTGGCAGGGCGAAGTCCAAAACCGGGCTAAGGATGGCACCCGCTTCTGGGTCCATCTCACCATCACCCCCGTCTTAGACCAGAGCGGGAAACCCTACAAGTACATCGGCGTGGCCTTTGACATCACGCGCCAAAAAGTCCAGGCCCAACGCCTCAAAGAAGCCCTTCAGCAGTTAGAAAGCCGGACCACAGGCACCGAAAGCACTATCTTCCCCTGGTTTACCACCGATAAAGGCGGGATCATCACAGGTGCCAGCCCCACCCTCCTCCAGATGCTTCATTACACCCCCGAAAGGCTCATCGGACAACATTCCCGCATCCTGCGTAGCAGCCAGACCCCCCCCGAAACCTTCTTAGACCTGTGGAGTACCATCACTCGCGGCAAAGTCTGGCAGGGCTTCCTCTCCAATAAAGACGCTCGCGGCGAGGAAAAACTCTACCTGCTCACCATTTACCCCACTGACACACACTATCTCGCCCTTCTGCTGCCCGCTGAGGAGCCGCTAAATACCCTCAAAGCCCTCTGGCTCAAAAACTACATCCCCCTGGAAACCATCGAAGAGTACGAGATGCGCCTCGCTACCCAAACCTTCGAAATAGAAGAGCTGCACCGCATCATCGACCAGCTCAAAAACCGCCAATCGCCATGAAGCGCCAAAAGGTGTTTATGCTAATCTGGGATGGGTGGGGCATCGCAGAAGACCCCGCCGTCAGCGCTATTGACGCCGCTCACACGCCCTTTTACGATCGGGTGCGGCAAAGCTACCCCTTTACCACGCTAAAAGCCTCAGAAGAAGCCGTGGGCCTTCCCGAGGGGCAAATGGGCAACTCCGAAGTGGGCCACCTGCATATTGGGGCGGGATTTGTGGTGTGGCAGGACCTCCCGCGCATCCAGCGCGCCTTAGAGACCGGCGAGCTCTACAATAAGCCTGCCTATCAGGCCCTGCGCACCTACCTGCGGGACACCGGCAGGCCCCTTCACCTCTTGGGGCTCGTCTCCGACGGCGGCATCCACAGCCACCTGAACCACCTCCTCGGCCTGCTTAGGTACTTCCATGACCTCCCCAACCCCGTCTATCTCCATGCCTTTACAGATGGACGGGACACCTCGCCCACCGCCGCCCTCTCCTTCCTGAGGGCCGCCGAAACCGCCCTAACAACCCTCCCTAACGCCCGACTATCCTCTATCATCGGCCGCTATTACGCGATGGACCGCGACCGCCGCTGGGAGCGCACCCGCTTAGCCTACCGCCTCCTCGTCTATGGAGAAGGCACCCCCTACCCTTCCGCTGAAGCCGCCATCCAGGACCAGTATCAGGCTGGTCTAACCGATGAGTTCCTCAAACCCGCCATCATCGGCACGCCGGCGCCCATCCAGAGCGGCGATGCCGTGCTTTTCTTCAACTTTCGCAATGATCGCCCCCGGCAGCTGGTACAGGCGCTTTTCGCTGGCGATATCCCCGAAGGTAATAGCGGCCGCCCTGCCGTCCCCATGCCCGACGACCTCAGCCCCCTGCCCCTCTTCTTCGTTACCCTTACCGAATATGACCCGGTCTTCACCGAGCGGGGGGTACACTACCTCTTTGGTAAAGTGCACATTGAGAAGCCCCTGGGCGCCGTGATCGCCGAAGCCGGTCTGCGCCAAATTCGCATCGCCGAGACCGAAAAATACCCCCACGTTACCTACTTCCTTAATGGTGGCCGGGAAGAGCCCTTCCCCGGCGAAGAGCGTATCCTGATCCCTTCTCCCAAGGTCCCCACCTATGACCTCAAGCCCGAAATGAGCGCGTACGCGGTGCGGGATGCGATTTTGCCCCACCTGCTCGCAAGCGAGGCCGACTTCATCTGTCTCAACTTCGCCAATCCGGACATGGTCGGGCACACCGGCGTCTGGGAAGCCGCTGTCAAAGCCTGCGAAACCGTAGATGCCTGTTCAGCCACGCTCGTGGAGGCGGCCCTCCGCTCGGGCTACATCACGCTTATTATTGCCGATCACGGGAATGCCGACCGCATGAAAAATCCGGACGGCTCACCGCATACAGCCCATACCCTGGCGCGGGTACCGTGTATATTGATCAGTCCGGTGCCGCTCCCCTATCAGCTGGAAGCAGGGATTTTGCCGCAGGTAGCGCCCACGGTGCTGGCGCTGATGGGGTTAGAGGCACCGCCGGCGATGCTGCCGCCTCTTGTGAAGCCCCTCTAATACCATTTCCTGTAAGACGTATGCGGGGGCGGCTGTGGTGGGACTGGATGAAGCGGGTGCAGGGGGTGGAGATAGCTCAGGTGCTCAGGGCGTGGAAGGGGGCCGGGGTGAAAGGCGTGGTATGAGACCATGCGGCTTTTCACAAGGCGAAGGTGGTGGGAGAGATGCCACGACGGTTGAAAGCAGAGGGGAAGGTCTCATCGCTGGTAGGGTGGCGCTACATCCGTCAAGCTTTGAATGCCCTGCCTTCATGATGAAGAAGCTGTGTCTTTAGAAATGGTATTAGAGCGCCTCCAACTTCCTTATCCAGTCGCCAAAGTGAGGACACGCCGCACATAGCTCCTCCCAAGGAACTTGCGCTAAAATCCCTACACCATCCGTAGTCTTTTTGAATCTCGGCCATGTCCCCTTGATGCGAGCGGATGGATGAGAGGTTCCGTAGGGACGGGTCCCCTGGATGCGGGTTTCGTAGGGGCGGGTTCTGAACCCGCCCCTACGGGGGGGACGTGATAATGATGGTACCATGCACACGGTTCGGCAT
>JAPYWM010000175.1 GCA_028276345.1 Sphingobacterium sp. | reverse complement strand
AGCCACGACCCATCCCGCCCCATCCGATCCCAAAATCACAGGATACTGAATGCGCGGATAAAGCCCTGCCACAATCCACGCATCGCGGCGATTGAGCGCTGCTGCGGCCACCTGTATGCGCACCCACCCCGGAGGAAGGGGTTTTTCGGGCACAGGCTCCCAGCTAAGCACCTTCGCCCAGCTCTTTTCCACATCCTGCTCCCATCCCGCGGGTAAAGGCCCCTTAAGCACCCATGCCAGCATACTGCGAAGGTTGGTATTTTTGCCCAACTTATGGACCTTTCTGCCGTGGAAAAGGCGATCTTAGAAGCCCCGCTGTCTACGCCCGAAGACCTCCTATCCTTCCAGAAAAACTTCCTCAAAAAGGGCGGCGTGCTGGATGGCTATTATGGTCTGCTTCGCACGCTGCCAGGTGCAGAACGGCCGGCGTTTGGGCAGGCGCTGCAGCGTCTGCGGGCACTGGCCGAGGAGCGCTTTCAGGCAGCACAGGTACATCTACGCGCCGCAGAGGCTATCCGGCCTACCCTCACTGACCCTACCTTCCCGGCTTTTACTATTTCGCCGGGGGGCCGCCATCCCCTCTCCCTCGTAGAAAGCCAAATCGTGCATATTTTCTCCCGTATTGGCTTTACCCTCGCGGATGGCCCCGAAATCGAGGACGACTGGCACAACTTCTCTGCGCTCAACTTTGAGCCGGATCACCCTGCCCGAGACATGCAAGACACTTTCTTTATTGACCCTGCGCGGGGGCTTCTGCTGCGTACCCATACCTCTACTATTCAGGTTCGGGTGATGGAGCGTCAGAAGCCCCCTATCCGGATTCTGGCGCCGGGCCGAGTCTATCGCCACGAAACTATCTCCGCCCGCGCCCATGTGTACTTTCACCAGATTGAGGGCCTCTACGTGGCGGAAGGCGTCTCCGCTGCCGACCTCAAAGCCACCCTGGAATACTTCGTGCAGGCCTTCTTTGGGACGGATACCCCTGTTCGCTGGCGCGCCTCCTACTTCCCCTTCACCGAAATGAGCGCCGAACTGGATATCGCCTGCCTAATATGCCATGGGGAAGGCTGCCCCGTCTGCAAACACACCGGCTGGGTGGAAGTCTTAGGCTGCGGCATGGTAGACCCTAACGTCTTCCAAGCTTGCGGAATTGACCCCGAAAAATACACCGGCTATGCCTTTGGCATGGGGATAGAGCGGCTCGCCCAGCTCAAGTATCAGATTCCAGACCTACGACTTTTCAGTCAGAATCACTACCGCTTCCTCGCAAACTTCCAGGGCTATGACCTCCCTCCAAACTGAGCAGCTGCCCGAGCTCTGGGCCGAAATTCAACGGCTCTATCCCGCTCTCACCCCCAGCCCCGCGCTCCTACCCCTGATTGAAGCCGTCGATGCCTTCTACCGAAGCTACCACTACCCCCTCCTCATCGTCGAAACCGACGAAAAAGGTATCATCACCTATGTCAACGAAGCCTTTGCCAAACCCTCCGGGTACACCATAGAGGAGCTCTTGGGCCAAAATATCAACATCCTCCGCAGCGATGCTAATCCCCCTGGCTATTTCACTGACCTCTGGAATACTATCAAGGCCAATAGGCCCTGGCGTGGCATAATCCGAAATCGCACCAAAGACTATGAGCTTTACCAGATAGATCTTTTGATTTTGCCGCTGCCAGAGAGTGTTACGAGTGGTCAAAAGCGCTATCTCGGGATTGGGTACGACGTTACCCATCGGATGCCTGAGCAGCAGCGCTTAGAAAACCTGGAAAAAGACTACATAGATGGCCTCACGTATGCGCGACGTATTCAGCGGGCCATCTTCCCGACCAATAATAAAGACCTACAAAAGTACTTCCCCGAAAGCTTCCTCTTGACGCACGGGCGGGATATTGTAAGCGGGGATTTTTGCTGGATTATTCGCACGCCTATTGCCAATCGGACGATTTTAGCCGTAGCCGACTGCACCGGCCACGGCATCCCCGGCGGCCTGCTTACCATCATCGGCTACAACCTCCTCTCGCAAATCATTCTTTATAAGGGCCTCACCATTCCCGCCAAAATCCTCAGCGAACTCCACAAGGGCCTGCGCGAGTACTTCCTCCAAGACGAAGCCGAAGAGCGCTACGTCAAAGACGGCATGGAAATCATCCTGTGTAGCTTTGACTACGCCCTGGAAGAACTGCAATTTGCTGGGGCCAATCGCCCCCTCTGGCTCATCCGAGAAGGCGAACTGATAGAATACAAAACCGACAAAGAATCCATCGGCGGCGAAAAGCTAACGGAGGATATTGAGTTTACGCACTATGAAATCACGCTCCAACCCGAGGATCGGATTTACCTTTTCACAGATGGGATTACGGACCAGTTTGGCGGGCCGCAGGGAAAGCGCTTTGGCACGCCACGCCTACGGCAGCTCCTCCTGGAAATCTGGAAAGAACCCAGCATGGCCCGCCAGCGCGCTTTATTCAATAACGTCTGGAAACGCGAATGGATGGGCGATAATCCTGCCACCGATGACGCCACCCTGGTGGGCCTGCGCATTACGGAATAAGGCCCTCCTCATAGGCTTAGGGACCCTATGCCTCCTCTATGGGCAGGGGGAAGCCTTTCAAGCACCCGTACCCCCCTTTGAAGGCCTTATCTCCTACAAGGTAAAAATCAAAGGTAAACAGGCCGCCATTCTCCAGGAAAACGAGCCCCACAACCGCATGGATTTGTATATCCAGGAAAACCGCTTTATTGTCAATGAGCATGGCGGAGCCAACCCCGTCACGCGCATCTATGACCCCGATCGGGATCGGCTATTCGTGCTGGACCCCCGCTTCAAAATCGCCTACATGCAAGAAAAATATCGCAAAAAGCCCAAAAACTACCCAGCCACCTACACAGGCCAGACCGACACCGTTTTAGGCATTCCAGTTTACGTCTTTCAAGTCAAGAAGCCGAACGAAGAGATACTATACTACGTGTCGCCGAAATACCGAGTAAATCTCTCGCTCTTCCAGGGGAAAAAGCGGGCCTATGCATTCTTTCTCAATGATGGGCTATATGGGGCTATTCCACTCAAAATGATCCGCAAGCAGGAGGGCCTGACCATAGAAGTAACGGCTGTTGGTATCCGGCCAATGAAGTTAGACCCTGAGAGCATGAAAATCCCGAAGGACTACAAGATCGGAGGGTATGACCCTCGTCCTCGGTGAAAATATGCACCGGGTAGAACCGGTACCGGGGTGGTTTCGGCACACGCCCCGGGCTGCGCCCGGCAAGCTTGTGGTCGTCCTGACAGGCGCCGGCATTTCCGCCGAAAGCGGTCTAAGTACCTTTCGCGATAGCGGCGGCCTTTGGGAAAAATACCCCATCTACGAGGTCGCCACTCCAGAAGCCTGGGAGA
>JAPYWM010000174.1 GCA_028276345.1 Sphingobacterium sp. | reverse complement strand
AGGGCCTTCTGGATCAGGTCAGCAAGATTACTCATAACGAGGCGAAGGTAAGAAATTCTTACGCATCGTAGGTGAGGGCCTGCGCCTCGGGAAGGGTTCGCTTCACTAAACCGCTCAGTACATTTCCCGGTCCCAGTTCGTAAAAGGTGCGGATGCCATTGGCCCACATGTTTTGGAGGGTTTGGGCCCAGCGGACGGGGGCGGTGAGCTGCTGGGTTAGCAGGTCTTTCAGGAGGGCAGGGTCAGTAGTAGGCTGGGCGGTTACATTCGGATAGATGGTACATGTAGGGGGGCGGAAGGGTGTCGCGGCAATCGCAGCAGCGAGCTTTTCCCGGGCTGAGGCCATGAGTGGGGAGTGGAAGGCCCCATTGACTTCCAGCTTTTTAGCGAGGCGAGCACCGGCGGCCTTGGCTTTTTGGATGAGGGCATCGACGCCGGCCGTGTCACCGGATACGACCAGCTGTCCTGGGGAGTTGTAGTTGGCAGGGACGACCAGCCCCTCGGTAACTTCCTGGCAGAGCGCTTCGACGGTTTCGTTGGGAAGGCCGATGATAGCAGCCATGGCGCTGGGCTTTTCGTCGCAGGCGGCTTGCATGGCATCAGCCCGTACCTTGACGAGGCGTAGGCCCTCTGCAAAGTCAAACACCCCTGCCACGGCCAGCGCCGTAAACTCCCCCAGCGAGTGGCCAGCCACAGCCTGTGGCTTCAGCCCCCGCTCCATCGCCACCGCATAACCATGCACGTACAGCGCCGGTTGGGTGATGGAGGTGCGTTTGAGCATCTCTGCCGGCCCCTCAAACATATACTGGCGCAGGGGGACGCCTAAGATGGCCTCCGCTTCTTCAAAAAGCCGCTGGGCCTGGGGGCTTTTCTCGTAGAGGGCTTTGCCCATGCCTACAGCCTGCGACCCCTGCCCCGGAAATAGCAGGGCAATACTCATGCGGCATGCACGCTGCGCACCACCGCTTCAAATGCCGCCGGCTGCGTAACTGCCAAATCAGCCAGCATTTTGCGGTTGATATTAACGCCAGCAGTTTTGAGACGATGTATCAGCTCACTATAGCTCAGTCCCAGCGCCCGCGCAGCGGCATTGATGCGGATTATCCACAGGCGGCGAAACTCGCGTTTCTTTTTACGCCGGTGAATGTAGGCGTAGACTAAGCCTTTTTTGAGCTGGTTGTGGGCGAAGCGAAAGACGTTTTTCTTTTTGCCCCAATAGCCTTTGGCTTGGCGAAGGACGCGGCGACGGCGCTCGCGGGATGCAGGTCTATTTCTTGCACGCATAGGCTTATCTCATGTGAAGGACGAGGAGTCTGACGCGAGCCATATCAGCGCCTTTGACAAGGCGGTCTTTGCGAAGGGCACGTTTGCGACGCCGACTCTTAGCGCTGAAGTTGTGTCGGCGGCCCGTGGCTTTATGCAGGACCTTGCCCGTAGCGGTAATCTTAAAGCGCTTTTGACTGCCGGAATGACCTTTCATGGCGGGCAAAAGTACTAAAATCTGAGCACGGCGTTCATAGACCGCACCGCCTCTGCCGACTGATGGAGGAGGGCCTTCTCTTCGTCATTGAGGGCGAGCTGGATGATTTCCTCCACGCCATTACGGCCGAGCTTGATAGGCACGCCAAGGTAGATATCATGCAGGTCGTACTGCCCATTGAGGTACACGCTACAAGGGAGGATGCGCTTCTGATCCAGGATGATGGAGGCCACCATCTGCGCGATGGCGGTGCCGGGCGCATACCAGGCAGAGGTGCCTATGAGTTTGGTGATCTCGCCGCCGCCGAACTTCGTCCGCTCAATGATGGCATCCAGGCGATCTTTCGAAATGAGATTTGTTACCGGTATGCCCCCCACCATGGAGTACCGTGGCAAAGGCACCATCGTATCCCCATGCCCACCTAAGAGCATGGCTTCAATATCCTGCACAGAGCAGTTCAGCTCCTGCGCAATAAAGTACCGATACCGTGCCGTATCCAGCACCCCCGCCATCCCAATCACCCGCTGCGAAGGGAGCTTAGAAAGCTTGTAAGCATAGTAGGCCATCGTGTCCAGCGGGTTGGTAACGACAATGAAGATAGCATTCGGGGCGTAGAAGATGGCAGGCTCAATGACGGACTTGAGAATCTCGGCGTTGACATGGACGAGGTCGTCCCGGCTCATGCCCGGGCTCCGCGGTCGCCCCGCCGTGATCACCACGATATCGGAATCCGCAATGGCCTTGTAGTCGTTGGTGACGCCCCGAATCTTCGTATCAAACCCCAAGAGGGGCGACGTTTGGGCGATATCCAGGGCTTTTCCTTCGGCAAGGCCTTCCTTGACATCTACGAGGACGACTTCGTGGCAGAAGTTGGACCGGGCGATGACATCGGCGGCGGTAGCCCCGACATTGCCGGCACCAATGATACTGACTTTCGCCATGGCGGCAAAGGTACGGCTTTCCAGGAAAGGGGGAAGGTGAGCCGGATTCTTATGTGGGGGGCCGTCTCTTCGCTCGCCGTTAGCTGGGTCCGGGGCTAAGTCTACCGCGGGGCAGAGTTACGCGCGCAGTCGGTCCAATCCCTCCCTTGCCACGCACCGCTCCGTATCAGACCTTTGGCACAGTGCCAGCAGAAGGGACTGGGGCGAAAGCTGCCTCTACCGCCTCCACCAGGGCCTTGCGGGGGCTGACCACGAAAAGGCGCTCCTCATTATGCAGGTGGGAGACTTGCCCTACCTTTTCCCCGGCGGGGTTGTAAATGCCAATCTGCGCCCCTATGTATCGCCGGTGGGGGTGCCGGAGAATAGCCACATATCCTTTTTCCTGGCAGAGCGTGTAGAGGTCCGCCTCGGTGAAATAGCCTTCGTTGCTAAATGAGAGGAGTATCACCCGAGCCTGGATAGCTTCCAGAAGCTGTGCCAGGGCCTTGGGCGCCGCTTCCCGGGAGTTGAAGGGACTCTTCCGGGTGCGAACGTCTGCGCGCTTCTCTACCATACCGTAGGTGGGGGGATTGTCAAAACGTACCAGCGTTTCCCACACGTGGTAATTGGCGAGGTAGGCGTGCTGGTTGTACGGCGGGTCTAAGTACACCAGGTCGGCGGGGTAGGCCCGAACCGCCTCCAGTGCCTCAAACTGCGCTGCGAGGCCGTCCCCGGGCAAAAGCGGCGGGTAGGTCAGACGCAAAGGCTGATAGGCGCGGGGCGCCCACCTTTTAAGGTAGGCCATCTGGAGGCCGGTGGTAGAGTCTACCTTATCGGCGGCAAGGAGAAGGCTGGTGAGCAGGATTGCCCGGAGGTTTTCATCCTGAGCAGCGATTTTATCGATAGCTTTTCGCATAGATTCTATGCGAGATGCGTTGATAGGCTGGAAGAATCGGGCTTTTTCAGCGTATTTTTCGGTAAACCAGCCGGGTTCGCC
>JAPYWM010000173.1 GCA_028276345.1 Sphingobacterium sp. | reverse complement strand
ATGGGGGAATGTAGGGTTGTGCTGCCCCCAGGTATTGCGAGCGTCTGAGGCCTCAAAAGGTGGTTACAGGGCGCGGTGTTCCTGTACCAGGGCGTGCTGACGGCGGATTTTTTGCTGGAGTTCTATCAAGGCGTGGAGAAGGACCTCTGGACGGGGTGGGCAGCCGGGGACGTAGATGTCTACGGGGAGGAACTGGTCTATACCTTGAACGACGCCGTAGACGCGGTGCATGCCGCCGGTGGAGGCGCAAGCGCCCATAGCAATACACCATTTGGGTTCGGCCATTTGGTCCCAGATGCGTTTGATGGCGTGGGCCATTTTGTAGGTACACCAGCCGGCGACGATCATGACATCCGCTTGCCGGGGAGAGAACGAGAAGCGTTCGGAGCCGAAGCGCGCAATGTCATATTTAGGGCCAGCGGAGGCCATCATTTCTATAGCGCAGCAAGCCAGACCCATAGGCTGCGGCCAGAGCGAGTTACTCCGGGCCCACTCTACGAGGTCATCGAGCTTGGCTATAAGGAAGCCTTGGTCCTCAAGGAGTTTGTTTAGCGCCATAAAGGGAAAACAAATATAAGGCGACTCAGGGGATCATAGGTGGCGAGAGCACCGAGGGAGACCCCCCATTCCCGGCCCCTCCCCGTAAGCGGGGGGACAAAGATTGCCTTAGCGGTCGTCTCGGGTAAAGCCGATAGTCTGGTCGTCCCGGAAGAGGAAGGTACTGCCGCTGCCGAAGCGCTGGTATTTTTCGGTTTCGCCGGTGGAGGCGGCGCGAGCGCGCAGGAGAAAAGCTCGCCAGTTGCGGTTTTGGAGTTCGCCGATCTTATTGGAGTGGAGGAGGGGGAATTCGTTCGTGATGAGGTCTGGGTCGTAGAAGACGAAGATGACGTTATTCTGGGCGCCGATCTGGTTGTACGTCCAAATGATGTAGGGGTATTTGTCGGGCTCGTTGAGCCAGAACTGCATGTCGTTTGGGGGGCCGTATTGGATGAAGACGCGACCGCGGTCTGTCTTATAGCCGGGGCGGAGGTTGGACTTGAAGTGCTGCTGGGCGTATTCGAAGCGGTAGAGGAATTCCTTGAAGGTGGGAGTACCGGGCTTATTTTCGCGTTTTTTCCAGAAGGCGACGAAGAAGCGTTTCTTTTCGGAGGAGGTAGAGAGGGTTTTGAGGAAGCTTTTTTCGGAGGGGGTGGCGAGGTAGCCCATAGCATCCAGGAGGTCGTTGAGTTTCTTTTCTGGGAAGCCGTATTGGGTATCGTATTCGGCTTCGGAGGCTTCTACAAGGGGTTCTCGGGTGGAGAGGAGGGTAAGGCGGCGGTACCAGGCGGCGAGAACTTCTCCGTCGTTATTGCAGAGCTCTACTTGGAGGAGGTAGATACCACTTTCCAGACGGTGGGCAGGGAAGGTAAAGGCGAAAGCTTCGAACGCGGTGGGTTTTTTCGGGCGGCGAGTAACGGTAAGACTTTCTATGGGGGTAGCTCGCTGGGCATCTAAGATGCGCAGGCGCAAAAAGTAGGGGCTTTGCGTGAGGCTGTCTACGTGATAGACTTCGCCAAACAGCGCGAGGGTGTCAGGGTCCACAACGACCCCGCCGGTAAGGAGGGGGTCGATAGCAAGGCCATGGCGCCGATAGGGGCCGCTATCAGCGAGGTTGATTCGCCGGGCTATGAGCAGGTCGCTATACCCAAAGCCCCGCAGAGGCGAGGGGATCTCAAACTGGGTGATAGCCTGGACACTTTGTGGGCGGGGCTGCTGGTACTTATCTTGGGCGGTAACTTCCAGGGTATAGAACCCTGTGGGCAAGCGCAATCTGCGCACATCTGTGTAGAGGATGCTACGGGTTTCTTTCAGGGTGTCTGACCAGGGGCCCAGGGTCAAGACGAACTTATCGGCGTAGACAGGCTCTTCTGCCAGGTTTTTGATGAGCACCTGACAGAGGACTTCGCCGGCGAAGAGGGAGTCCGAGCGGCGACTGGGGGTGACGGACGAACCTTCAATGGCAATGAAAAGTTCCAGGTAGGGCTGGCCTTCGGGGGTATAGTAGCGGATAGGTTCTATGGTGAAGTTCACCTGACCCCAGCCGAGGGTGAAGAGCAGAAGGAAGCGCACAAGGCAAAGTTACTTATTTCGGTACCACCACCAAAAGCCGATAGTGGCGGTGAGGAGCCACGTAGCGATTTCGGCCCAGCTCATGCTGGCTCGCCAGCCCATGAGGGCATGGAAGATGGAGCCGATGTAGCCCTTATGGTGGAGGGGGTGGAAGTACTTTCCCTCATAGAAAGCGTAGAGCCACCCATAGGCTGCAGGTGGCTGTGAGCTGGGCGGGAAAAGCTGCCAGGCTTTGGCTTCCTCTATTTCGTGGAGGAGGGGGCTCTGAGCGGCGCCATATTCCAGGATTTCATGCATGGCATACGCGGCGATCCCAGCGGCAATGAGAATAAGCAGGACGGAAGAGATGGTAAAGAAAGTCTTCATGGGGAGGCGTTTACCCAGACTAAAGAGGAGGAAGCCCAGGGCGATGGCTACCAGTAGCCCCAAAAGGCCGCCTATCCAGGAAAGCTGACTTTGCATAGTCCAGAGGGCACGCAGGAAAAGCACTGTTTCCAGCCCCTCCCGCGCTACGGCGGTGAAAGCCATTCCGAATAGAACCCAGCCCGAGCTGTGCTGGGCAGTGGTGCGGAGGTGCTGGGAGAGAGACGCGCCCTGCCGCCGCATCCACCCCACCATGTAGATAAGCAGCCCCGCAGCTAAAAGCGAAAAACCGATCTCCCATAGAACGTGCGTTGCGGCAATAGCACTAAGTAGCCCCGCAGCGACGAGACTCATGAGGATAGCCGCCCCTACCCCGGCACCAATGAGCCACCGCTGGTTCGATGGCACCACCCGCGCCAAAATGCCCACCACCAGCGCCGCCTCTAACCCTTCCCGGAAGGTCACCAGCCCTTCACTCATGATACAAAGGTAGGCAAAGTAGACTGAATCTATTTTGCTTGCGTGGAAAAGGCGTAGCATGCGGGGCGTTTTGGTGCTTACGAGTGAGCAGAATGTCCCGACTGCTTCCTATCCGAGGGTTCTGCGAGGGCGGGAGCCTGTCTTCTTAGTTTTTTGCATATTTGCGCTATGCGGTTTATCTCCTGGGGCATTTTGCTGATCGGATTTGGCTGGGCGCAAGAGTGTGGGATTATTTACATTTCGCCGACGGGGGCCAGCAGTGGCACCGCGGGGACCCGTGCTAATCCCGCCAGTCTCACCTATGGGCTTTCCCTAATTTCTCCCAGTGCACGCTATCTCCGACTGGCGGCGGGGACATACACCATCAGCGCCCCTATCACCATTTCGCTGGATAGCGTCATCATAGAGGGCGGATACCTCCCAGCGCAGGGCTGGAAAAAGTCCAACAC
>JAPYWM010000172.1 GCA_028276345.1 Sphingobacterium sp. | reverse complement strand
CTTCCCGCAGGTCGTTCATCGGATGCGCTAAATCTGGCAGGCCAAACTGCCCATACCCCACTGTCCGCAGCCACAATGACGCCACTTGCCCAGCGATTAGCGCTTCCCATGCGGGCTCCACTTGTACAGGTACCAGACCCGTCCACAAATGCAGGGGCGGACACTGGCGGGCTACCTCGTCCAGCCCATCCTCAAAAAGCCGCCGCACCCATACCGCCGAATGCGCCGTCGCCCCATTCGGATTGGCTATCCCTATTAGTCCCTCCACACCCGAAAGCCACCGATAAGCCTCAAGAAAATCTCCCACGGGGTCTTCCCCCAGCCGAAAGCTATAATACGCATGCGCCTTATGCTCCATAAGCTTTGCCTTCTCCGCCGCACTCCAGAGCGAAACGTCTATGGTTGAGCTGACGATCTCATCCGGCAGAGGCTCATCTAACACCTCGAGCCCCGGAATCGCCTGCGGCCTTTCCAGCAGGAGATACAATACTGCCTTCACTGGGCGGGATAAGGCGGAATTTCGTGTATCCATTGGCGTGTCGGATAGTGAATACAATAAAACTGATCGCCGATAGCGAGCGCCAGATGATGCACCTTCCAGCGCTTCTCTAAAGCCTGGGCATAACGTCCTACTTGGGCCCGGGCGGCCAGCGCCATCTTATTCCCAGCCTGGCCGGACAGGGCTTGCTTACACTCTACCAGCATCCATATTTCCCCACTCCGGGTGAAAACTGCTAAGTCAAACCGTCCAACTTCTCCCACCTGATATTCCACCTGCATGGCCGAAAGCGGATATCCCAACGTCCGTAGCTTCTCTATCACGCGTAGTCGCACCCGCTCTTCCGGCCGGTCTGATAGGTACATCTTCCGTACCGGACACCACAAACCTTTCACGTCCTCCATGTACGCCCCCTATCCGAAACCCTTCTCATACAGCTTCCCACATTATACCGTTTCCTGCCCCTGCCGAACCATCTCGCGAGCTTTGACGCTGTGAATGTTATTCGTAACCCTGAAGCGGTAGTATTTCCCAAACTGCGGATTGCGCATTTTGGCCAGCCATTTCAGGCGAGGCGCTAACCGCTCTTTTGGTACCAGCAGCCGCTCCTTCGTATAAACCGCTTCCTCTCGGGACGAGAAGACAAAATCGTACTCGGGACTCATCACGATCGCCTCCTCTGGACAAACCTCCTCACACAGACCGCAGTATATGCACCGCAGCATGTTGATCTCAAAGACGGCCGGGTACCGCTCCTTAGGATCATCGGTTTCCGCGGCCTGCATGTGAATCGCAAACGGCGGACACACCCGGGCACACAAACCACACGCTACACAACGTTCCTGCCCATTCTCTTCTACTAAAACCGGCCGCCCACGAAACTCCGGACCCAGCTCTATCGGCTCCTCTGGATATTCTACTGTAAACTTTTTCTGAAAAAGCTTCCTAAGCGTGTAAGAGAGTCCGCTCAAAATAGGCGGGATGTATAACTTATGCCAGAAGGATAGCTTTCGCTCATCTGCCGGTGCCTTTGCGACGCGTATCGCCATACTACAAAGAAACACAAAATACCCTACCAGCTGACGCCCAAAAACGCTATTCCCACAGGCGCCCTGGCTCCTGGGGTTTTGCGAGCGAGGCTGTACGGTCAGGCGCTAATCCCCTTACTCCCCTATAAGGCGAGCAGAAATCCCTGATCGCGTGTCTTAGTTTTGGGAGGTTTAGTCTGGGGAGCCCCGCAGAGGCGACGGGGAGATTCGAACTCCCGTAGAGGGTTTTGCAGACCCGTGCCTAACCACTCGGCCACGTCGCCAGCGCAATGCAAAGGTAAGAAATCTCATGGTTTGGCTGTAAGATGTAAAGGATCCACCGCTTGGCCGCCTATCCAGGTCTCTACATGCAAGTGCGGCCCCGATGAATAAACCCCCAGCCCCCCCGCATAAGCAATCACATCCCCCGCCTGCACCTTTTCCCCGACCTGCCGTAAAAGCCGGCTGTTATGCTTGTAGAGCGATACCAGCCCATTGGGGTGTTGAATGCCAATCACATAGCCCGTCTGATAGGAGTATTCGGCTAGAAAGACGACGCCCTCGCCCATGGCCAGTACGGGTTCGCCCCCGCTGGCCGTAATATCCACGCCCCAGTGGCCCTCCTCGGGCCGAAAGCCGCGGGAGACTTGGCCTTCTAAGGGCACGGCATAACCCCGGGCCATAAGCGTAGGGAGGGTTTGCGCAGAGGGCAAAATAGATATTTCCGCTGGCGCCAATTGCCGAAGGTTTTCTACAAAAATCGCCTGCTCTTCTACTCGCTGCTCTAAAAGATTTACTGCCGCCACGAGCTCCTCATACTTCTTCATGAAGGTGCGAGGCGGATACCCCGGAATCAAATACCGCAAAGGCGTCACAGCTATCACTACGCCCCAGAAAAGCCCCATTAGCAAAAAGACCCCCACCCACCCGATCCCCCAGCTGCGTAGAGACCAGCGCTTGCGCCCTTCTGCCTCTATCCAGAGAAATGTGTAGGGGGTCCAGAGCCACCGCCACCACCGCCAGAATTTCGCCATCATGCCAGCAAAACTACGAGCGAACCCGCCCCCAAAAGCGAAAAGCGCCTACCCTTTCGGATAGGCGCCTCGCCAGAAAACGCAGCAGTACGCTTACTTGACCTCAATTCGTACAGCCTGCGCTTTCTTCTCGTCTTTCGGAAGGCTCACCTTGAGGATACCATTCACGTATTCAGCGGTGATACCTTCCGGTTTGACATCTTCGGGCAGCAGGAAAGTCCGCAGGAAGGCCCCATATTGGGTTTCCACCCGATGGTAGGTTTTCTTGTCGCCTTCTTCCTTTTGGAACTTCCTTTCGCCCGAGACGACGAGCCGCCCTTCGGAGACCTCAATCTTGAAGTCCTCCTTCTTCATCCCCGGTACGGCAAGGTGAATCTCATACGCCTTGTCCGTCTCGACGATGTCCACCCGCGGCACAAAAGTCTCCATTCGGGTGAAGTTGCTCGCCGTCTCATTAAACATTCTTTCTACCACTTCTTGTAGCGTCCGCATCCGTTCAGGAAGGGTTTCCGTCCAGTCTAACATTTTTACGATGCTTGTCATAGGCACCTCCTTTTTGATTGTTGGGTTCATGCTAAAACCTCTGCACAAGTCGTGCCAATCCCCTAAAAAGACATATTGTCTTATTTTGTCTGCCAGAAGAACCACCCAGTCCGCCAAAATGGCTATTTGGCGGTATTTTTGCTGTCTAAGCTGTCGCTATGGCATCAGTGGGGTTTAAAGACTACTATGCTATCCTGGGCGTGCCCAAAACCGCCTCCCAGGATGAAATTAAGAAAGCCTATCGCCGTTTGGCTCGCCAATACCACCCAGACCTCAACCCCGGCAATAAACAAGCCGAAGAAAAAT
>JAPYWM010000171.1 GCA_028276345.1 Sphingobacterium sp. | reverse complement strand
GGGTGCTGGACCATTTAGGGATAGCGGTGGCTCAGCGGCGCTGGGGCTTGGAAGAAAGCTAAGTACCCCAGGTGGCTCTATCGAGGGTGCGGTAAGTAACTGCCTCGGCGAGATGATGGGCCTTGATCGATTCGGAGCTGTCCAGGTCGGCGATGGTACGGGCCACGCGCAGGATGCGGTGGTAAGCGCGGGCGGAGAGCTGCAGGCGATTGGCGGCGCTTTCTAAGAGGCGTCGGCTGGGTTCGTCTAAACGGCAGATTTCCTCTACGAGCTTGGGAGGCATTTGACTATTGGTGTGGATGTTTGGGATGGTGCCGAAGCGGTGAGCTTGGATTTCTCGGGCTTTTCGTACGCGGGCGCGGATGGTACTGCTATCTTCGCCGGTGCTCTCTTGGCTAAGGGCGGAAGTCTCAACGGGCGTGACGGAAATATGGATGTCGATCCGGTCCAGGAGTGGGCCCGAGATACGAGCGGCATAGCGCTGTGCCGCGCCCGGTGCACAGGTACAGGGCCGCGTAGGGTGTGTATAATAGCCGCAGGGGCAAGGATTCATGGCCGCTACGAGCATAAAGCGCGCCGGATACTCTATCCGAAAGCGTGCCCGAGCGATGACGATTTTGCCTTCCTCGAGGGGCTGGCGAAGGACTTCCAGCACTTGGCGTTTGAATTCGGGCAGCTCATCCAGGAAAAGCACGCCATTGTGGGCGAGGCTGATTTCACCGGGAAGGGGGTAGTTGCCGCCACCCACCAGGGCTACGTCGCTAATGGTGTGGTGGGGTGCCCGAAACGGCCGGCGGGTCAGCAGGCCGGTGTCTTCTTTGAGGAGGCCGGCAACCGAATAGATACGGGAGGTTTCGAGGGCCTCTTCCAGGGAGAGGGGGGGCAAGATAGTGGGCAGCCGCTGGGCAATCATAGTTTTGCCGGCGCCGGGCGGCCCAATCATGAGGAGGTTATGTCCGCCGGCGGCAGCCACCTCCATCGCCCGCTTGAGATGAAGCTGACCTTTCACCTCCCGCATATCTACGGGATAACTTTCCGACGCCTCCTGAAAAAGCGCCCGAGCATCCACGAAGACCGGCTGGAGGAACTTGCGACCAGAGAGAAAGTCTACGGCTTCTTTGAGGTTTTTCGGGGCATAAACGGAAATATCTTTGACGATGCCGGCTTCGCGGGCGTTAGCCGGAGGCATGAGGACGGTACGGGTCTGGTTTTTTCGGGCCAGGATGGCGATAGGAAGTGCCCCACGAATCGGCATGAGTGTGCCATCGAGGGATAGCTCCCCCATACTTAGGCAATCTTCAAAGCCCTCTCGTTCTATTTGCCCGGAGGCTGCCAGGATACCGACAGCAATAGGGAGGTCATAAGCGGTGCCTTCCTTACGCAGGTCGGCAGGCGCCAGATTGATGATGATTTTCCCGCGCGGGAAGGAAAAGCCGCTATTGCGAATGGCGGTTTCTACGCGTTCTCGGCTTTCTTTCACGGCATTATCTGGGAGGCCTACGATGGCGTAGCCGAGGCCGGGAGAGATATTCACCTCTACCATCACCGGGTAGGCATACACCCCGTAGAGAGCTGCCGCTGGCACCTTGACAAACACGGAGGAAAGTTAGGAAAACCTCCTGGAATAGTGCTAAGACTGGCAAGGGGGTGCGGGGGGCTTCTTACCTTAGGGGGGTGATTTCGCTAAATCCGGAGCAAGAACTGCTGGGGTTTCTTCTCTTAGGGGCTTGGGCGGGGTATGTGGCGTATCGGCTGGAGTATCGTCGGGCTCCTTTCTGGGTATATGGCTACCTGGTGGTGAAGGTTCTGGCGGCGTGGGCATTTGGGTGGGTATATGCATCTTATTACTGCCATGGGGATACGCTCAAGATGTATTCGACAGCTGGGCGGCTGTGGCATTATCTTGTGCAGGAGCCAGGGGCAGGCGTGGCGCTTCTCTTTCGGGAGTTTTCCCAGCGCTTTGAAGAGGTGGGGTGGGCGGTGTATTACCGGGATGTGCGGCTTTACGACTATGACTATGACTACTCTGCGCCGGTGAACTATCGCTTTGCTCGGCTGGTGATGCCGTTGTATGTGGCGGTGGGAGGGGGGTACTATGGGATGCAAGGACTCATGGGGCTTTTATCTGGGCTTTTGTGGTATGGGGCGTATAAGCGGTGGCGTGGAATGGTGCCGCTGCGAGGATTTGGGGGAGTGGGATTTCTACTCCTGCCGAGTGTGGTTTTTTGGGGTTCTGGGGTACTGCGAGATAGTCTGGGCCTACCACTTGTGCTATATGTAGCGGGGTGGCTGGCCAGTGCATCCAGGCGTGTCTCGCCGGGGGATGCGGTAGGTTTTTTGGTAGCGGCGATCGTTTTAGGGCTAGTGCGGTGGGAAGGGTTGGTTCTGGGTGTAGTAGCGGGGATAGGCTATCACTTTCCCTGGAGGCGGTGGTGGCTGTGGATGGTAGCGGGCGCAGTGGCCTGGCTAATCCTCTGGGTGAGCGCCGAGAAGATCTGTGCCTATCGGGCTTACTGGCTTTCCCCGAAAGAGAGACCGGACCTCTTAGAGGGGGCGCACGTATTCAGGATAGATTGCAGGCCGGGGATGGTGGGTGCCATCTGGAGCTGGATGCAGGGGGTGTGGTATGGTTTGACGGGGCCCTATCTATGGCAGGTCCAAAAGGGGGTGGCTTTTCTTTCGGCGTTGGAGACGCTCGTTGTGTGGGTGATGGTGGGTTGGTTTGTGTGGCGGCGGCGAAAGCGGCTATGCTGGCGGCCGAAGGCGGCGTTTCTCATGGGGGCTGGCCTCCTGGTGGTGGGTATGGTGGCGATGGCGATGCCCTTCTGGGGGACGGTGGTGCGGCAGCGGCTCTATGGCTGGGGGCTTTTGTGGCTAAGCCTAATGGGCCTCCAAGAGTGTGCGGAGGAGCGTGCGGGTAGCCTCCGCTAAGCGGTATTCGCTCTGATGCGTAAGGCCGGCAATGTGGGGCGTGAGGATCACACGCGGATGCGTGCGAAGGTATTCTAATGCCTTGTGGTCATCCGGTGCGAGGGATGTGGGCGGTTCTTGAGGAAGGACATCCAGGGCGGCCCCCAGCACTTTGCCGGTTTCTATGGCGTGGACCAGATCTGGAAGGGAGAGAATCTCCCCCCGGGCGGCATTGACGACATAAAGCGGATGGCGGAAGGCCTCCCAAAACTCGCGATTAGCCCAGTCCCGCGTCTGTGGTGTGAGGGGAACGTGAAAGGAAACGGCTGTTGCCTCTTCAAAGAGCCTTTCCAGGGGGGCTTCCTGGATGCCGTAGCCGCCAAAGCCGCCCTTGTACTTGTCGTAGGCGAGGACGCGGGCGCCTGCCGCCGCAAGGCGGTAAGCGGTCTGGCTTCCGTTGTTTCCAAACCCGATGATCCCCACTGTGAGCGTAGACACCTCATGCCCTAAGAAGGTGCGCC
>JAPYWM010000170.1 GCA_028276345.1 Sphingobacterium sp. | reverse complement strand
TAGCGACAGAGAGGCCGTATCCCTGTTCCATTTCGTCGTCGTCGTAGCCAAGCCAGGGGCCTATGGCCGTGGTGTCGGTCCAGGTTTCGCCAGTGGGCAGGAGCGTATAACGCAGGCTTAGGCGGTAAAGCGTATCAGCGGGGGGAGCTTGCAGGGGGGGCCAGCGAAGGGTGTCGATATTGCCGGTTAGACGCACGGTGCGGGAGAAAGGGGTGCTTTCCTGCTCGTGGGTAAGGGATACATTCTCGCCGGGCGGCCCTAAAAAGGTCGTCAGAATAGAGTCCCGGACCCGTGTAGCGAGGTAGGCAGGCAGGATACCATACGTTCCCCAGTAGGTGCGGGGTATAGAATGCCAGTAGGCGCCCGGTAAGATACTGTCAGCGGTTACGGCTGTATAGGCTATGAGCCAGTTGTCATAAGCGCCATAGAGGGAGCCGTAGGTAGTCCATTTGAGGCGGAGACAGGGGTGCCGCCAGGCGGTGCCTTCTAAGCGCAGGGTTCGTTGAAAGAAAAAGCTATCGGCCTGGCCAGTGCCGACGGTATCCCAGAGAATCTGCCAAGTACCGTCCGCTTGTAGGCCCCATAGGCGTAAGGTGTCGCTATTTTCTGGGGGGTCCATCAGCCCCCCGCGCTGATAGGCAAAGTGCACATAGAGAGCCGGGGCATTTTCGGTGCTTATGCAGGCGCTTATCAAGCTATCACTCCAGCCAGCAGCGCGGGGGTTGTCGTCCTGGTAGGGAAGGCCCGCTATGGTAGCGCCGTTGAGCACCTGACAGAAAGCACGGGGGGCATTTAGGCCGCTGGACTTGCGTAGCTCCGTGCCATAGCTCTGCCAGGTAGAACTGCTCATACCCCATGATCCCCCCAACCACACCTGAAGCAGAATCCATCCCCACATAGTTATTCGGCAACCTGTTTAGGCGGTTCACCACTTACAAATAAATCCACCGGGTAGCCCCGACTCAAAGAGTCGCCGGGTGCTTTTTGCGGGTACTGTTGAAAGACGATGCCAGGTGGATAGCTGGGGTTGGGCTTGTAGCGGATTTGGCCCACGCTTAGGCCTGCGGCGCTCAGACGGGCCATGGCTTCTGCGAGCGGGAGGCCGACCACTTTCACCAGGGGTACCTTATCGAGGCCTTCGCTGCGCACGACGACCAGGTCTATCCGGCTATACTTAGGGACGAGGGTGCCGGGCGCCAGCCGCTCGCCCTTGTAGCGAGCTTCCCGAATCACATCAGACACTTCTCCCGGTACCGCTATCACCTCCCCCACCGAAAACCCATAACTCTCCGTCAGGAGGCGGTAAACCTGGTCATACGGCAGGCCTTCCACCCGGGGAAATGGCACCTGGGGAGGCGTATAACTGCTGAGCGTAAGGTATATCTTGCGGCCTTTCTTGATACGCGTGCCGGGAAGGGGGTCTTGTCCCACTACCACCATGGGCGGCACATCCGGCTTGTAAATAGAGTCTATCACCTCCACGGCAAAGCCCCGTTCCTCTAAAAGGGCACGGACGCGGGTATAAGACTTACTTGTCAGGTCCGCCAGAATAACTTCCTCCCCCTGCCGGGTGAGAAACGGTAAAATCACCCAAAAGAAAACCAGATAAAAAACCGCCGTGCCCGCCGATAAAATCGCTATCAGCTTCCAAAAACGCTTACTCCGTAGGTAGCTCACCAGGGGCAAACTTAAGCCGGTATAGCCTTTGGAGGCTGCGCTCCAGCAGACTCAGGCTATGGGGGTCCAGCGACTCCGCACTAACCTGCCGAAAGCGCTGCAAAACGGCTTTACCAGCCGGCAAGAGCCGGATAAGAAGCCGCCGACGGTCCTCCTCATCCCGCTTGATCTGAATGTACTCCCAGTAAGCAAGGTACCGAACCAGCCGGCCAATAGCCGGCTGCGTGAGACGAAAGTGCGGATACAGTTCTTTGAGGTGTATCCATTCGCGTCTATCCCGAATCCGATTGATTACTAAAAGCACCTGCAGATGACTCATGGAGAGCTGATTTTCCCGGGCAATACGCTGCGCTGCCCGCTGAATAGTCACATACACCTTGCCCAGATTAACATACAGCTCTTCAAAATCTACCACCAACGGCGAAGCCATACAGGCTAAGATTAGCAAATAACATGCCAGATATTCGCAACTCGTTTTCTAAGAAGGATATCGCGAGGCGTGTGGGTAAGGCCCGGGGTACGAACCTGTACGGAGGAAAATACAGCTAATACCATCTCTTGTGAGACGCATTCTTAATTTTGTACCTTTGTCCCCATCCAAAGCTAAGTAGGTATGGCACGGCCATTGAAGATAGCTTGGAAGCATCCAGCAGAAGTGTTTTACCAGCTTTACAAGCAGGAGGTAGATGCTCGGATAGCCAAGAGATGGCAGGCGCTGTGGATGTTGAGACGAGGGGAGCGATTGAAGCGAGTGAAGGAGATGGTGGGCGTGGCGCATGTGACGATTCAGCGATGGGTGAGGTGGTATGAGGCGGGGGGTATAGAGGAAGTGGCGAGGCATCGGTTGGGCAGTGGGGTAAGGCCGTATGAGGCATGGACGCCGGCCCAAGAGCAAAGGCTACGGGAAGCGGTGTCGGAAGGACGGTTTCGGACGATAGGAGAGGCGATGGCCTGGTGTGAGAAGGAACTGGGGGTGGCGGTTTCCTACAAGAAGCTGCACTACTGGTTTCGGCGATGGGGTTATCGGAAGAAGGTGCCACGGCCGATGGCGGAGAAAGCGGATGTGCAGGCGCAGGAGGGGTGGAAAAAAGGGGGCTATTGGCAGCCTTGCAGGCGGAGGAGCTAAGGCGAGGGGAAGAGGTGGTTTTTGCAGATGAGATGCGGTTGGGGCTGTTGGGACAGGTGAGACGGGTGTGGGGGAGACGGGGAGAGAAGTTGAGACGGCGTGTAGAACTGAGGTACGAGTGGGTGTATTTGGTGTTGGGTGTGGATCCGATGAAGGGGCGGCTGTGGTGGGACTGGGTGAAGCGAGTGCGGGGGGTGGAGATAGCTCAGGTGCTCAGGACGTGGAAGGGGGCAGGGGTGAAGGGCGTGGTATGGGACCATGCGGCCTTTCACAAGGCGAAGGTGGTGGGGGAGGTCGGGCTGAGGCGGATCTATCAGCCGCCCTATTCGCCTGAGCTCAATCCTGCGGAGCGGGTATTTGAGGAGGTTCGGCGGTGGGTGGAGGGACGTAGGTATGAGAGCATAGAAGCGAAGAAGGCGGCGGTGGAAGAGGTGTTGCGACGGTTGGAAGCCGAGGGAAAGGTCTCATCGCTGGTAGGGTGGCACTATATCCGTCAAGCTTTGAATGCCCTGCCTTCATGATTAAGAATCTGTGTCTTTAGAAATGGTAGTAGATCATTGGCAGGAAACTTCCATGCCGGCGGCTAAAAGAGCGCTCTCACGCTGACGTCATATACGGACGCCGGGAGCCATAGGTTGCACAAAAAC
>JAPYWM010000169.1 GCA_028276345.1 Sphingobacterium sp. | reverse complement strand
GCCAAGGTTACAATAGCCGTCTGGCCATTCATATCTGCATAGGTGTAGTTCTCAGCCGGATTATCAAAGGTGCTGTACCCCAGCGAACTCTGAATAATATAGGCCCCGAGCGAGTCGGCCCATTCGGCGGCACGGGCCCAGTTCCACTCTTCCTGGCGGGTTTCCGAAACAGCGTCTTCTGTGCGAGCTAAAATCAGTTCTATTTCAGGAGCCCCCCCGACGTAGTTTACGGTATCATCTTGCCCCAGGATAATAGAGGCTACCATGGTGCCATGGCTATTATCATCAAAGACGATCGAGTCACCGCTAACAAAGTCATACCCGGCCACATACCGTCCCTCTCTGAAGACATGCTGGAAGGCCGCTATCCGGTCCATACCCGGAAAACCCGCATCCAGGACCGCCACGCGAATACCCCGACCCCGGAGATTCCGATCATGCAGCTCGGGAATATGAAGCATACTAAGCTGTGTAGCCGTAAGAGAACCCGTCCAGGTAGATGCCCCCAAAGAAGGGATGAGCTGGTGCATAGCGCCAGTAATGGACTCTTGGGGGATTTTGGGGCGAGGTTGGGCTGCTGTAAAAGGCTCTACACACCGGATGAAGGGAGCTGCTGGCAGAGCCGAAGCGGTAGGTACCTCTATGAGAGCGGCGTTGAGCCAGCGGGAAACACCTATCACACGTCCATGCTGGCCAAGCTGAGCTATCCAGGCGGAAGGAACCGGAAGGTCTCCCGCATCTATGGGAATGCCCTGCTGGTAACGGCGCCGAAGCGCCTCCGGCGATAAATACGCTTCCACAAACGGAAGAAGACTATCCGGCTTAGGCTGGAAATACACCAAGTAGCGCGTAGGCTGCGCGGGCGACAAACTCAGGAGCGAGAGTACAAGGCCCAAAAGGCCGCTCGATTTTCGGTACATGGGCGTAGAACAAAAATGCAAAAATTTACGCCGACAGATGGGTATACGGGGAGGGGGAATTTAGCCGCAAAGGCACCATGGAGGAAGGGGCCAGCGCGGAGGGCATACTAAGGCTTCTCTGTCAGCTTCTCCAGCTTTTCTATGCGCCGGCTCAGGCGCCAAAGATGGATAGCCAATCCCATCCAGATAATCAGCACGACGAGCGCCACGGTGTGAAGCTTGTCGTGCGCAAAAAGCCATTCCCGCATGGTAAACAAAACAAAGTTACGCTTAGAGTGGTTATCTTTGGGCGCATGCGAAAAGTGGGCCTGTTTGCCTTACTGAGCCTCCTCCTCCTATCCTGCGGGAAAAACATCCATGCTTCTAGCAAGTCTTCCCGCTCTGACAAATCTTCTCCAAAGCAGGTGACTTCTCCGGAGGAAGATTTACTTTTCTTTGCAGAAGAGGATACGACTGCCCCTGGGGAAGATACCTTACGTGCAGACCGAGCTAAACCTTATTATGGCAGTAAGCCTATTCGCTGGCGCTTGTGGCATACAGAGTTAGACCTGGGGCTGGACTGGGAGCGCGAAGAGGTGTACGGTGAGGCGCGGTTGTGGCTGGTGCCCCATGCGGCCCCTCGGGATAGCCTGTCCATAGACGCCAAAGCTTTCACGTTTGAGGAGATTCGGGTGGAGCGGCCAGCGGCCCTTCAGATTACCGGGCAGCGGTATGATACGCTGCAGCTGCATCTGCGCCTGAGCCAAGCGCTGCAGCCAGGGGATACCCTAATCCTGCGGCTGCGCTACCGGGCCCATCCTAACTGGCTGGATACGCTCTCCGGGGATGAGCTCGATATCGCTATTTCCGGGCGAAAGGGCGCGTACTTCATCAATGCCCGGGGCGAGCGGCCGTGTATTCCGCGCGAATTCTGGACCCAGGGCGAGCCGGAGTCCGCCTCCGCTTGGTTCCCTACCCTGGACAGCCCCAATCAAAAGTCTACCCAACGTCTCTGCATCACGGTAGCCGACACTTTCCAGACCCTTTCTAATGGCCTGCTCGTCGGCTCTGAAAAGCTGTCCGGCGGCCTTCGTCGTGACTGCTGGGAGCTGCGCCAGCCCCATGCCCCCTACCTCTTTGCCCTCATCGTGGGCCCATTTGAGATTATCAAAGACAAGTGGCAGGATAAACAGGTTCTCTATTACATGGAGCGTGCTTGGGCACCTCATGTCAAAACGATTTTTGGCAATACCCCTCGCATGATAGAATACTTCTCCCGGATTCTCGGCGTGCCTTTTCCCTGGCCCAAGTACGGCCAAGTCATCGTCCGGGAGTTCGTCTCCGGCGCTATGGAAAATACCACTGCCGTCGTTCATGGTGAAATGCTCTTCTATGATAAGTCCGTAGCACTCACCGATGACGAAAAGGAAACCGTCGTAGCACATGAACTTTTTCATCACTGGTTTGGTAATCTGGTAACCTGTGAGAGCTGGGCACAGCTCCCACTCAATGAGAGTTTCGCCGACTACTCGGAATACCTCTGGTTAGCGTACGATCGGGGCCTGGAAGCCGCCGAAGACCATCGCCGCCAATCCCAGCTCACCTACCTCGCCGAGGCTATGAACAAGCAAGTGCCGCTTATTCGATTTGAAGAAAAAGACCCCATGGGCATGTTTGATGCCCACTCTTACCAGAAAGGCGGCCTTACCCTGCATCTCTTGCGCTATTATGCCGGAGACTCTATCTTCTTTTCGGCACTACGAACCTACCTGACAAAAAATGCCT
The DNA here is from genome assembly GCA_028276345.1 of Sphingobacterium sp. Classification (GTDB taxonomy): domain Bacteria; phylum Bacteroidota; class Bacteroidia; order SpSt-205; family SpSt-205; genus JAPYWM01. Next base: position 774 of record JAPYWM010000169.1, on the reverse strand, counting down.
ATCAAGCGGCTGATATCGATCACCTGCGGCATGCCTTTGAGGCCGTCAGCGGTGAAGATTGGACCTGGTTCTTTGATCAGCACTTTCGGCGCGGGGATGAGGTGCGGCTCCGGGTGTCAGCCCAAACACGAGGCGACACAGCGCTCCTGCGAATCCTCCAGCGCGGCTACGCAAAACACCAAGGCCCCTACCGCTATCGCCTCCCTATAGAAGTAGCCTCAGCCCAGGGCGTGGAAAGGCTTCCGCTGGAGCTGACCGGGGATACGGAGGTGGTGATTGTGCGCAGAGGCCTCCGGTATGCGGATTACGACCCGGAGCGCCTGTTTGTCGGCGCTGCCACGCGAGACTATCCGCCAAGCTGGTGGGAAGCTATACTCACGCAGGCTCCCTATTTAGCCCGCGTAGAGGCGCTGAACCAGCTCAAGAATACCATAAACGAGGAGGCGCCTACCCGGCAGCTTATTCTCCGTACGTATGAAGGGGCTTCCGCTTTCTGGAAAAGGCGTGTATGGGATGCCCTTGGCTACTTATCTGATACGAGCGCTATCCAGGAGGTGATTCCCTTAGCGCAGAAGGAGATCAATTCCCCGGAGGCGCGGGTACGAGCGGCGGTCTGGGAGTGGGTAGTCGAGATGGTAAGTCAGTTTGAGAAAGCACGTAAGATAGACGGGGAGGGGAGCGAGCCTGCGGCGGTGCTGCGGCCAGCCTACTGGGTAGACGCCGCTCAGAAAGCCTTGCAGGATAGTAGCGCCGCCGTCATCCAGGAGGCCTTAC
>JAPYWM010000168.1 GCA_028276345.1 Sphingobacterium sp. | reverse complement strand
TTGCGCACGAAGCACATTCACTTAGATGCGGTGCTGATCCGGTCGGTCAAGCTCCCAGCCAGCATTGCGGAGGCGATTGAGCGCAAACTTCGCCAGGAGCAGGAGGCCATGGAATACGAGTTTCGCATCCAGAAAGAGCAAAAAGAGGCTGAACGCAAACGGATTGAGGCCTTGGGCATCAAGCAATTTCAGGACATTGTCAGCAGCGGGCTCAATCCGTACCTTCTGCGCTGGAAGGGCATCGAAGCCACTCAGGCCCTGGCTAACTCCCAGAATACCAAGATTATCATCATTGGCAGCCCGAAGGAAGGCCTGCCAATCATCCTAGGTGAGTAAAGCCGGTCCGCGGGATCTACCGAGCGGAGCGGCGATGATTTTCGTAACTTTGCTACATGTTCAAAGCGCAAATCGGCGGCCTCCTCATAGCTGCCAGTGTGAGTATAAGTCTCATCTTAGGCGGGTGCAAGAAGGAAAAAAAGGACGCTGACTCGGACCTCGGTCATGGGGGTGTAACTACCATCGAGATAGTTTTGGTTCAGGGGACGGATACTATACGAGGGCGGTACAAGGACCCCGATGGGCCAGGGGGGCGTCCTCCGACCATAGACACGCTCAGGCCGCTCGGAGGCCAAACCTACGTCTACTTTATTCGCCTTTTGAATGAGGGAGGCAATCCTGTGCAGGATTTGACCAGCACGATTTTTGAAGCACAAAAGAATACCCATCAGCTTTTTATTCTGCCGGAGCCGGACACGCTTTTTGCCAAGGTAACTCCTATGGATGCGGATGATTTGGGGCGGCCGGTGGGGGGAAGAGGTCGGTACGAGCAGCGGCAGGGGGGTGGCGCCAGCGGGGCTTTGCACTTCGTGCTACGGCATTATCTCAACCCCACCGACAAAAACTACGGCTTAGAGCGAGGCAGTACCGACCTGGATGTACGTTTACCGGTAACTGGCCTATGAGTAAGCTAAGGGATATTGAGGGGCGCCTGCATGAATGTGGGCTGCGATGCACGGAGCCCCGCCGATGCATCATAGCGGCTCTGGAAAAAGGCCCCCGTACCCACGCCCAGCTTTTGGAGAAGACTGGGCTGGATCGGGTTACCGTCTATCGCAACCTCCGAGCCCTACAAAAAGCCGGCCTTATCTATCGGGTGCCCATAGAAGGATCAGACAACGTATACGTCCTATGCCGGGAGGGCAGCTCCTTTCATGCGCATTTTTTTTGTGAGCGGTGTCATCGGGCGTATTGTTTAGAGCCGGGGACTTTCTGGCTAACGGGCACCTGGGGAGAAGGGGTGGACCGAGTGCTTCTCATGGGGGTTTGTCCGCAGTGCCGATAGCGCTTCGGCCACGAGGAAGAGGCTCCCTGTGATGGCGAGGGGCTTTTGGCGGGTGAGGGCTTCTTGGAAAGCAGCAGCGACAGGGGCCTGGATAACCCGGGCTGAAAGGCCAAGCCGCTGCGCTGCCGCTGCTACCACGGCTGGGTCTAAGGCTCGGGGATTCTGCGCCGCTACCGCCCACACTTCTATGGGCAAGCCCCGTAGCGCTGCAAGCGCCCCTTCGTAGTCTTTATCCGAAGAAAAGCCGACCAGAAAGATTTCAGGCTGATAAGGCGCCTGCTCCAAAAGCTGGCGCAGAGCCGCAAAGCCCTGGGGGTTATGCGCTACCTCGAGGAGAATGGGTGTACCTTCGTGGAAAAGCCACTGGGTGCGGCCCCAGAGGGGAGCTGTGCGAGCCGCGTTTTGAAGGCCCATCTCTACAGCGGTGTCGGCAATAGCCCACCCGTGCGTCCGCAAAACCTCTACTACTTGCAGCGCCGTACGGATATTGACCCCCTGGTAATCGCCGGGTAGGTCGGAGAGGTAGACTTTTCCGGAGAGGGGGTCCTGAAAGCGGCGATAGGGGATCCCCTCGGCTAAAACCCAGTCCAGTGGGCGCAAAGGGGGCGGGCTCAGGTGGAGGGGGGCGTTTTTTGCATGAGCCGTTTCGTGGAAGGCTTCTATCGCTTCGGGCGGCTGGGCGGGTGAAACCACGACGGGCCGGGTTGGCTTAATAATGCCGGCCTTCTCGGAAGCAATATGCCGCAGCGTAGGCCCGAGAATCTCCACGTGGTCCCAGTCTATGGGCGTGATCACACTGACTACGGGGGACTCTATGACGTTTGTAGCATCCCAGCGGCCCCCTAAGCCTACTTCTACCACAGCGATATCTACCTGGGCCTCCCGAAACCAGGCAAAACTCATCCCCACCGTGACCTCAAAGAAGGAGAGGTTTTCATGGGCGGCGAAGTCAGCATGCTGCGAAAGAAAAGCATCCACCCAACTTTCGGGGGGTTCTTGGCCATTGACCCGCATGCGCTCGGTAAAGGCGAAGAAGTGTGGGGAGGTATGATAGCCCACACGATAACCGGCCCATTGGAGGATGGAGGCGAGGAAGGCCGCAGTAGAGCCTTTGCCGTTGGTGCCAGCAATGTGGATGATCGGATAAGCCCGGTGGGGATAGCCCAGGCGAGCATCCCACTTCTGCATAAAGGAAAGGGTAGGGTGGAGGCCTTTGCGGCCGCTGAGTTCGTAGGCAGTGAGCCGCTGGTAGAGCCATGCTTGCCAGGCTTGTAGGCCGGTGCGCATCAGCCCAAAGATAAGTACTACACGCCGAGACCTCATGCCGGTAGCGGATGAGGGCGCAGGCCCCTGCCAAGCGGGGTTCGCGTGCGCCGTTTGGGCTCCCCGTCTTCAGAGCCGGTTATGGTGTATCTTTGTGGGGATGAACCTCTATCATACCGATCCGAGGCGGGCGGCCTTATGGCAGAAGCATGAAGGCCGACTGCAGGAAGCCCTGGCAGCTTGGCAGCGCCGCACCTATTGGGCGGCCTATTCGGAGGACCCAAAAGCCTATCCCCATGCCGAAGAAGGCCTCTCGGACTTTCGGGCGCAGCTGCGCCATCCTTTTGACCGTTTGCGCCAAGAAGGGGACGAGTGGCTCATCGCCGATGAAGTTTCCCCGTACACCCAAGAACCGCTCGGGATAGCTTATCCTAAAACTACCGTAGCCGAGTATATCCGCCGGGCTCAGGAAGCGCTGGGGGTATGGCGGTGGGTCCCCTGGACGGAGCGGCTGGGCCTTCTATTCGAGTCCGTGGAAAAGATGGCGGCGCGCTTTCACGAGATAGCGCATGCTACGATGCATACCACTGGCCAGGCGTGGATGATGGCTTTTCAGGCGTCGGGACCGCATGCTGCCGACCGCGCCGTGGAAGCCCTCGCCGTGGCGTACCAGGAGTTCTCGCACATCCCCGCGGAAGTAGACTGGATACGCGATATGGGGCGCTCCCAGGCCCACGTGCGTAAGTACTTCACTCCGCAGCCAGAAGGTCTTTCCCTGCACATTGGCGTCTCTACCTTTCCGGTCTGGAATACGCTGCCAGGGCTGTATGCCAGCCTCGCTGTCGGCAGCCCTGTCAT
>JAPYWM010000167.1 GCA_028276345.1 Sphingobacterium sp. | reverse complement strand
CTGCTACCCTCACGGACGAGTGCATTTCAGGAGGGAAGATCGTCTTGGACATAGCGAATTTGGAAGTTTTAGACCTTCAGGGTGAATGGAAAGCTAAGTTAGAGGGGCATCTGAAGAGTCCGGACTTCTTTGAGGCGGAGAAGTATCCTGAGGGCGTATTTGAGGTTACAGGCTGCGAAAGAGGCCGTGGCGATACGTTGTACCTCAGCGGAAACCTCACTTTGCGCGGCGTAACGAAGAGCATCCGGTTCCCCGCCGTGTATAAGTACGATCCCAATCAGCCTACCCTGGAAGCCTCATTTAATATCAATCGTCAGGAGTGGGGCATTAGTTACAAGGGGAAAGCGGATGACCTGATTCGGGATGAGGTGAATATCCAAGTGAAGCTGGCGGGCCGACCAGCCGGAGCATAACCTACACTTAAAGCGTGTACACTGGGGGAGGGAGCTTTCGAAAACTCCCTCCCTCTGCTTTTGCATACCTTTGAGGGTGGAATGAAGTGGGTGTGGTATCTAAGCGGTTTCCTCATTGGCTATACATACGTGGGTTATCCCTTGCTTCTGTGGGTGTGGAGTGCACTACGGAGGCGAAAGTATGAATGGCTCTCTCCCACCGAGTGGCCTACGGTGAGCTTCATAGTTCCCGCATACAATGAAGGCGACCTTTTACCCAAAAAGTTTGAAAACGTCTTAGAGTTAGACTATCCGCCAGACAAGCTGGAGGTTCTCTGGGTCATTGAAGGGTCTACGGATGATAGTGCGGTCATTTTGCAGGAAGCCATAACAAAGAGGTTATCCGAGCATCCCCGGATGCGCGTGTTAGGGGGCCCGACGCGGCGGGGAAAGCCACTTGCGATAGAAGACGCTCTTGATCACGCTACGGGGGCGATCGTGATCGTCTCAGATGCGAATACGCTATTGCCGAAAGGAGCTTTAAAAGCATTAGTAACCCCATTTCAAAACCCCGAGGTAGGCGCAGTCGCAGGAGAAAAGCGAGTAATTTCTGACAACTCCCTAGCTGGTGAGGGGGAGAGTCTCTACTGGCGCTATGAAAGCTTCATTAAGAGGCATATGAGCCAGGTTTTTGGTTGTATCGGCACAGTCGGTGAGCTTTATGCCGTCCGCAGAGACCTCTACCCCAGGCTCCGACCCAACAGCTATTTTTTGTCCGAAGACCTCATGGTTAGCATGGAAATTCTCCGCCTCCCCAGACAAGTAGTGTATGTCCCCGAGGCTTACAGTCTGGAACTCCCCGCCCTCAACCTCTGGGAAGAATTCAAACGCAAAGTCCGCGTGGCCGCCGCCAGCTTCTCCGTCCTGCGAACGTACCCTGACTGGCTGCACTTCTGGAAACACCCGCACCTGTTTTTCCATTTTTTCTCCTACAAACTCCTGCGATGGTATGGCGTGCCCCTATCCATACCTGTCTTCTTTATCTCCAACGCCTTTCTGCTAAAAGATGGGCTTCTGCCACAATTTATCATGGCTTTACAAGTAGTTTTTTACCTTTTTGCGGCGCTGGGTTTAGCCGGAATTAGAGGGAAGGTATTCCAGCTACCGGCTTATTTTATGATGGCTAATGTAGCACAAATCCTTGGCGTGCTAAGGTATTTCCGCGAGTACAAAAGCGGCAAGCCCTACTGGCAAAAAATCCAGCGAAAATCCTTATGACCTACTGGCTTATCAAGTCCGAGCCGGACGAGTATAGTTTTGCGCACCTCCTCCGAGACCAGCGCGCTGTCTGGGATGGGGTTCGAAACCCCCAAGCCCGGCGATACTTATCTGAAATGCAGGTGGGCGATAAGCTTTTTTACTACCATTCCATGCCGGAGCGGGCGGTGGTGGGGTTGGCGCAGGTGACTCGGGCGGCTTTTCCAGACCCGACGGACCCCCGCTGGATAGCCGTAGAAATCCGCCCCCTAAGCCGGTTTGCCCAGCCTATCCCCTTAGCGCGGATCAAGGCCGATCCCCGTTTTGCCGACTTTGCCCTGGTGCGGCAAGCTCGCCTCTCCGTCATGCCTGTGCCCCCACCTCTTGCAGACATCCTCCTCGAATGGGGCCAGCCCATTAGCCTGTAAGCCTTACCCGCTCTTTTACATTAGCCTAATATCCCCCTTGCATTCTCATCACAGGAAGGGGAGAGCTTTGCACAGACATGCTACGTGGAAGGTGGCTATGGAGCCTTGGCCTGATACTCTGGGCACAAACAGGCCAGAATATCCGGCTGGTGATTTATGACAGAGAGACAGAAGAGCCCCTTGTGGGAGCGACCGTGCGGTGGTCAGGGGGAGGAAGCTATACCGATACCCTGGGCCAGACCCTGGTTCCAAGACCAACAGGCCGGGATACCCTTCGCATAGAAGTCCGGTACCTGGGCTATACACCGTATGAGCTTGTCGTGGGGCGAGGTTCGCCGGCGATCATCCGGATAGGCCTGGTAGGGGAAGGGGTGCAGACAGAGTCGGTCGTCATTACGGCACGCAGTGAAAACCGCACCGAGGTAGCGCTTCTCAGCGCACTGCAGGCCATGCCGCAAGTAGCCACAGGGCTTTCGGCGCAGACGCTGGAACGGCTACCTGACCGCACCACCGCCCAGGCCATGAGCCGCATCACCGGCCTCTCCCTCAATGATGGGCGCTTCCTCGTCATCCGGGGTATGTACGAACGTTACAACACCATCCTCCTGGATGGCCTTATGGCCCCGAGCACTGAGCCCGAAAGCCGAACCTTCGACCTGGAAGTACTACCCACCGGTCTCGTGAGCCAGATCCTCGTCTACAAGACTGCTCATGCCGCCTATCCCGCTGACTTCGGCGGGGGCATCGTGATGCTCCGGCTGAGAGAACCTTCCGAAACACCTAAGACGACTCTTCAGCTCCGAACAGCCTATCTCTTAGGCACAACTTTTCGAGAAGGGCTTTCGGGGCCGACTTATTCCCAGGACTATTATGCCGGGGTAGCACCTGAGCGAACTCTCCCCGCCGGCTTTCCCGAAAACTTCACCAGCCTCTCCACCCCCGAAGCGCAACGCTGGATGCAAGCCCTCTCCCAACCCTACCAGGTGCGTACACGCTCATCCCTTCCACCCCAGACCAGTCTCACCTTCACCACCACGCAGCCCCTCGGAAAGCGCCTGTGGAGCCTCTCCACCCTTAGCTACGGCCGAAATTTCCAGAACCTCACCGTACAGCGCTATCGGTACGAGCGCCGCTACGACCAGCCCGGCCAAAATCCCCTCCTCTTTGCCTTTGAGGACCAGCAAACCACCCAAGCCTATCGCCTGACGCTGGCCCAGCGACTCTCCTTCTGGCCAGCACCCCGCCACCGCATAGACCTCACCGCACTCCTCCTACGCCTGGCCGAAGAAGAAACCATCATCCGCACCGGCTACTCTTACTACCAACGGGCAGATGCCCTCTTCCGCAACTACAGCCTCCAGTATCTGAGCCGAACCATCGGCCTCCTCCAAATGGGCGGCATGCACCGACTCTCCGAAGAAACTTCTATCAC
>JAPYWM010000166.1 GCA_028276345.1 Sphingobacterium sp. | reverse complement strand
AGGTTCTTGGCCGCTGCGCAGCGGCATGACGAAGGTGACCTGGACGCTGTGGTGGGTGAGGCCCTTGACGAGGCCGTAACAGGCTACGCCGAGGCCGCCAGCGATACGTGGGGGAAATTCCCAACCCAGCATGAGAACTCTCATAGGCGCAAAAGGTGAGCGATCCGAAGGAGTTCGGCGAGGCTCCAAGCCTGCGCCGGAGCGCCACGGGGTTTATGGGGCGCATCGCCGTCGTAGATTTCCGCTACATAGCCCCAGCCATACTGCCAGAGCGCTTCGGAAAAGCCGTCGTAGAGCTTTCGGATTTTGGGCCAGGCGGCTTCGCTATACAAACCGAGAAGCGCATCCGCATAAGCCCCTAAGAGGAAGGGCCAGACGGTGCCATTGTGGTAGGCACGGTCGCGCGCTGTCTGATTTCCCTCGTAGGTGCCCTGGTATTGGGGGTCCATCGGGGAAAGTGTCCGTAGACCACGGGGTGTAAGGAGGTGTTTGTCTATGGTCTCTACGATGAGTTCGGCGATTTTGTCACTGATGGGACGGAAGGGGAGGGCGGCGGCCCACAGCTGATTGGGTCGGATTTGCCAGCTTGCCGAGGGAGGGTCTACCCAGTCAGCGAGGTAGCCCCGGGCTTTCTGCCAAAAGGTGGGCTTGAAGTTTTCTAACACCTTATGGGCGAGGAGGTTCCATCGCCAGCGCAGGCCTTCGTGGGGGGCGGTTTCGCCGACCCAGCGGAGGGCCGCATACCAGAGGGCGTTGAGTTCTACGAGAGCGCCGCTGCGGTAAGTGGCAGGGGAACCTTCCACGACGGCATCCATCCAGGACGGCGGCGGCATAGGAGACACCCGTAAAAGGCCATCTTCGCCTGCCAGCCGGTGTAGGTAGCCCACGAGGACAGCCTGAATTGCCTCGCCATAGCGTTCCCAGAGCGGCCGAGCATCGCCCTTTATGCGGGTATATTGCATGAGGGCCCAAAGCCACCATAGGCCTACATCTTCAGCTGTGGGCTCGCCTGGGATGGTATTGGGAAACTGCCCACTGGGCAAAAGGTGCGCAAGATACCCTTCACATATTTGGTGAAAGAGCGCTTCCCGCTCGCGGGCAAGCGTGAGACCGGGCAGGCTGATGAACGTGTCCCGCCCCCAAATGCCAAACCACGGATGACCGGCCAGGATGTAGGTTTTGCCGCCAGCAGAAAGAAAAAAGTTTTCGGCTTGTGTATCCAGGACAGCTTTGAGCGTGGTGCCAGTGGGAGGGTCCGATGGAGGAAGCTGAATGGGAGCGGAGAGCTCGGTAGGAGAAATCTGAATGCGAATGGTTGTAGGCTGGTAGAGGTTCCACTCAAAGAGTTCGGTACTGAGGAGGTTTTCCTGGTGTGGATAGCCACGGCGAGCTTCCTCGGGGTAGGAGATGGCTTCGTAGAGATAGTTCCAGGGGATGGCGCGGGGGGCTGGGAAAAAGGCGAGATAAAGGGTGATGCCGAGCTCCGGGAAAAGGAGGCGAGGGCCTTCGTGCTTGACGGGAGGGTGATCATAAGCGAAGCGAAGGGCATGCCAGGGACGTACGGCCCAGAGTGGTATCCAGCGAAAGAGCACCGGAAACCCTTCGCCGGAGAAGGTGTATTCCAGCACCCAGCCAGGTGGGTCGTCAGAGAGGAAGAGCCGCTTCTGCACGGAGAGACGACCTATCCGGTAAGTCCATTGCCAGGTGTGAACCCCCTGAAAGCCCTCCAAATAGCGATAACCCGTCCAGGCTAATTCGTCTCGCCAATACTGGGTGGAGAGGCGGAAGAGGCCTTCGTTGGAGCGGAGTTCCTCTTCTACTTGGGGGATAAGCTGGTAGCGCTGGCCATCCTGCCAGAGGGAGAGGTAGCTATGGTACTTTCGGGTTGCACAGCCCCAGAGGGTAGTCGAGGTAAAGGCGCCCCATCGACTGTGGCGAATAAGTTCCACGCGGGGTGCCCAAGCCTCCCGAAGCAAGGCTATGCGCTCCACCGAAGCCACTCGGCAAAGATACACGACGCCAGGGAAAAGTGTTTAAGAATTTTTTGCCCGGCCGAGTCATGAACCCCCGAGGCGCCCCAGCCATGCACAAATCACGCCCAAGGATAGACCCCCGCCCACCTTAAGGAAAACCTAAACTTGAGGGGCCCGCAGACCTCCGCCGGACGCCACTTTCTCTCGCCAGTATACCTCCACTATTCGGGGGTATACCTCTCGCTCGAGGCTTTGAATGAGCCTCTCTACGGTCTCAGCAGAGAGACCCGCAATAGGCACTTGCACCTGATACAGAATGGGACCCCGGTCGTACTCCGCATCCACCAGGTGGACAGTGAGGCCAGACTCTACCGCCCCACTTTGTACGACAGCTTCATGCACATAGCGGCCATACATCCCTTTCCCACCAAAGCCAGGGAGAAGCGCCGGATGACAATTCAGAATACGCTCCGGATAGGACGCCACCACTTCAGGTGGAACCTTCCGTAGATAGCCGGCTAACACGATAAGCCCCACTTCTCGCATAGAGAGGTAAAGCTGCCAACCGGCTCCCGTCGGGGCCAACTCGGTGACGGGCACGCCCAGGCTTTCTAAAGCGGCTTTGTTCGCAGAAGGCCGATCCACGACGCCTTCCACGGGAATCTGATGCGCCAGAAGATGCTTAGCTACGGCGGCGGCCAGCCGCCCCCGCCCCGAGTACGCTATAACGCAGACGGGCATGGGTCCGGCTTTTTCCGAGCAAGCTCTACTTCCTCTGACAGGCCCATGGCTGCCGCTACCCGCTCATACACCCGCCACAAAATAGCCTCGTAAGGCTCTACGTCCAGGGCCTCCGAAAGGTGCCGATAAGCTGCCTCCACCTGCTGACCCTCCAGCTCCCTTTGCGCTAAGAGAGCATGCGCCCGGGGTAGAGTGGGGAAGCCCTGAAGGGCCTTCTGCGCGGCGTTTTCTTTCTCCGCAGCGGTACCATACCGCTCTAAGTACGCTAAATACCCATCCCACCAGCACAGACTATCTGACCGGGTGCGCAGGTCCTTTTGGGTCTCTTGCAAAAGCGCGCCAGCACTGTCGCGCTTGCCCTGGTCAGATAAGACACCGGCCCATAACACCCGCAGACCGACGCTCTGTTTAGCCCGACCTAAGCCCGCCTGGATGTTTTCTATCGCCCCCGCTGTATCGCCATAGGATAAAAAGAGCATGGCGACAGCGATGTAGGGTTCGTCATAGTTAGCTCCTTTATCCACAAAGGGCCGCAGGATGAGTACGGCTTCGTTGAGATTTTTCGTTTGACGCACAAGGCGAGCAAAGCGCAAGTAGTCCAGCTCATTCCATTCGTAGGTAGGCGCGTAGAAGGTAGCTTCGGATAGGCGTCCGGCAGCAGCCAGGAGAATCCCCGCTTCCCGACGGGCTGGCTTTTCTAAGGAGGCGTACAGCGCCCCCAGCCGAGAAGTAAGCTGGAAGGCCACTTCCAGACAGCCCGCGTCTCCATAAGCATAAGCCGCATAGAGACTATCCGTAGGCGTCTCCGCAGATAGGAAAGCCTCCGCTGCTCGCCGGGCATGACCCGACTGCCAGAGGCTTAGCG
>JAPYWM010000011.1 GCA_028276345.1 Sphingobacterium sp. | reverse complement strand
TGATACCATCTTTCTGGGGGCGTACGGCGTTTTTCCGTAGGCTGGCCCTTTTCGTCCAGGAGGCGCTGCTGGATGATGTCAAAGAGGGATTCGGGTTCTACACGGCGGCAAGAAGGGCATTCTACACTTTCGCTGTCGGCAAAACCAGCGGCATGGCGGAAGTGCTGAAGCGCGGCAAGCGGAGAACCCCAGAAGATGGGATAGCCGCCTTCGTCCAGGAAGAGGAGGTGGTCGAGTTTTTTGTAGATGTCGGAGGAGGGCTGGTGTAAGGTGAAAAAGACGATGCGGCCTTCTCTGGCGAGGGTTTGGAGGGTTTCTACGACCTGGAGGGCGTCGGAGGAGGAGAGGCCGGAGGTGGGTTCATCCACGAAGAGGACGAGGGGTTGGCGGACAAGTTCGAGCGCGATGTTGAGGCGTTTGCGTTGGCCGCCGCTGATAGTAGGATTGAGTGGGCTGCCGACGGTGAGGTCTTTGATGGACCACAGGCCGAGGTTTTTGAGGACTTTTTCGGTGGCGTCGGCGGCGGCGTTATTGGAGGCGTAGGAGAGGCGGGCTGCGTAAAAGACATTTTCCCAGACGGTAAGCTCTTCTATCAGAAGATCATCTTGGGGCACATACCCAATTAGGCCGCGGATGGCGCGGGGCTGTCGATGGATGTTGATGCCGTTGAGGTAGACTTTGCCGGTGGTGGGCTGGAGCTGGCCACTTAACAGACGGATGAGGGTGCTTTTGCCGGCGCCGCTTGGGCCCATAATACCGACGAGGCGCCCTTGCCACACTTCAAAGGAGAGAGGATGGATGGCGGTCTTGCCATTTTTGAAGCGATAGGAGAGTTTTTGGACTTCCCAGAGGAGACGCTCTTGGGGCGGTGGCGGGCGAAACTGATCCAGGACTTCTTTGTAAGTGAGAGTGTAGCCGTAGTTCAGGCGCAGGAGGGCACCTTCGGGGAAGGTTCGGATGACATCGCCGCGGATCCATTGGCCGTTGAGGTGGGCCTCTATGTCGCGGCCGATGAGGCGCATGAGAATGAGGTTTGCACTTTCTAAGTAGAGGAAGGCGACGTAGCCTGGGAGATGGGGGACGGAGATAAAATGCGTGGGAGGCTGGGGTTCTTTGGAGCCCACGATCAGAAGGTTAGGCGATTGTATTTGGCGGGGGGATTGAGAGGTGGCGTAGTCGTGAATAAGGATACGTTCTTTGAGAGAGATGTCAAAGGCGTTAGCGATTTCCTCGAGGAGTTTTTCTTCGGTGGGGGTCAGATCGCGATCGCCGTGGGCGAGCTGGATGAGGTAGGCGTAGAAGAGGAAGCGTTCGGGCAGGGTGAGTTGCTGAGCGAGGTTGCGGATGAGGAGGGTGGGCTCGAGGGTAGGGCCCTGGCGGAGGTAATGCTGGATGCGTTGGAGGGCTTCGTCGGGGTCTGTGCCGAGCTGTTGGAGGAGTTCTTTGAGGATGGTCTGCTCCCGGCTGGTGAAGCTACCCTGGAGGGTGAGATAAGCGAGGATGCGCAGAAGGCCGTCAAGGAGAATAGCCTGCACAGGTGCAAAGTTTAGACAATTGCTGGGGAGAGTTGGCGTTCGATTTTGAGCAGGCCGCGGACTTTTTCCAGCTCTTGGATGAGGCTGACGAGGTCGTGCTCGGTGTAGACCCAGAGTTCGACGATGCCTTGGAAATAGGTTCCGTGGCCTTCGATGCGGATGGAGCGGATGTTTTTTCGTTTTTGGACGGAGATGACTTTGACGATATCGAGGAGCATGCCTGGGCGGTCTTCGCCTTCGAGGCGGAGGGCGGTGAGGAATTGTTTGGTGGGGGTTGGGGTCCAGCGGAGCGGGCGGACCTTTGAGCTGTCGAGGGAGAGGAGTTTTTGGAGGTGCGGGCAGATGGTGCGGTGGATGATAAGGCCGTCGGCGGAGAGGTAGCCCATGACGGCATCAAAGGGGATGGGATAGCAGCAGGTGGCGTAGTTGTAGGGTTCGTCGTTATGGCCGATTTCGGTGGCGCCGCTGAGGATGCCGAGCTTTTCGCGCAGTTGGTCTACGATGGAAGAGGTGCCGTGGGAGAGACGTTTGAGGCGGATGAATTCTTGGATTCTGGGGAGGTCTATCTGATGGGTGCCGAGGCGGTAGTGAAGTTCTTCCAGGGAGGGCAGTTTGAGGTACCATAGGAGTTCTCGGATGATGGCGTCGTCGGGGCGAATGCCCAGGTGGCGCAAGCGCCACTCAAAGATGGCGCGGCCGCGTTCTATGGCTTCTTTGCGTTGCTGTTTGAGGTATTCGCGGATTTTTTGGCGAGCGCGGGCGGTTTTGACGATTTTGAGTTGGTCTTCGGTGGGTTGGGCGCGCTCACTGGTGATGATTTCTACCTGGTCGGCATTTTGGAGCTCGTAGCTAAGGAGGACGGGTTTGCCATTGACTTTGGCGGCGATAGCATGTCTCCCGATTTCAGAGTGGATTTCGTAAGCGAAATCCAGCGCGGTAGCGCCGTGGGGGAGGACTTTAAGTTCGCCTTTGGGCGTGAAGACGTAGACTTCATCCTGGGCGATTTCGGGGCGGAGCTCGCTAATGAGGTCGATGTTTGGGAGGTCGGGGTTTTGCAGGAGGCTGCGGATGCGGGCAAGCCATCGCTCCAGCGCTTCGTCATAAGGGGAGGGCTGGCCGTTTTTTTGGGATTCTTTGTAGCGCCAGTGCGCGACGAGGCCGTACTCGGCGGCTTCATGCATGCGGCGGGAACGGATTTGGACCTCTACCCATTTGCCTTCGGGGCCCATAACGGTGATGTGAAGGGCTTCGTAACCGGTAGCTTTGGGCTGGCTGAGCCAGTCTCTCAGACGGTTGTGGTTGGGGCGGTAGAGCTGGGTGATGATTGAGTAGACCCGCCAGCAGTCGGCTTTTTCGGTCTCCGGCGGGGAGTCAATGATGATGCGCACTGCGAAAATGTCGTAGATCTCCTCAAAGGGGACACCCTGGCGCTGCATTTTTTGGTAGATGGAGCTAATAGCTTTGATTCGACTTTCTATCTTATAGGGAATCCCGAGCTCTTTTTTGAGCTTTTCCTCAATAGGTGTGATGAAGCGGTTGATGTAGGCGGTACGTTCTTTTGCGGTTTCTTGGAGTTTTTGTTTGATAGCTTCGTAGGCAGCGGGGTCGCGGTGGAGGAGGATGAGGTCTTCTATTTCGGTGCGGATGTTGTAGAGGCCGAGGCGGTGTGCGATAGGGACGTAGAGGAATTCGGTTTCTGCGAGGATTTTGGCCTGTTTTTCTGGGCGGAGGCTGGAGAGGGTACGGAGGTTGTGGAGGCGGTCGGCGAGTTTGATGAGGGCGACGCGGATGTCGTCGGCCATGGTGAGGAGGATTTTTCGGAAGGTTTCAGCCTGAGAGGAGTCAAGGGGGCTTTCTACGCGGGAGATTTTGGTGAGGCCCTCCACGAGGCGGGCGACGGTAGAGCCGAATTGCGTTTCTATGACCTCTATTTCAATGCTGGTGTCTTCTACTACATCGTGGAGGAGTGCGGCAGCGATGGCATGGGGGTCGCGTAGGCCGATTTCTTTGACGAGAATCTGGGCAACAGCGAGTGGGTGGAGGATGTAGGGTTCGCCACTTTTTCGGCGGGCGCCCTGGTGCTGTTGGAGGGCGAAGCGGAAAGCTTTTCGGACGAGGGGGCGTTCAGTTTTGGGATCGAGGCCACAGGAGCGCAGGAGACGGCGGTATTCGCGAAGGATCAGGCGCTTTTCGTCCTCTGAGAAGGCGACCTCCCAGGTTTTTTCCATGGAGTCAAATTTAGCGCAGTTTAGGCGGGGAGGGGAGCAAACCACCGAGGGTGGCTTTGTAAGCTGGATGTTTTTTGGGAGGTGCGGAAGGGTGTTTAGCTTGTGTGGGGGGTATTGTTTTGGGCTGGTCAGCTTCGCTTACGGCGGGGCCGGCCACACCTATCTTTTCTTCAAGGACGTGGATACTTTCGTATGCTCAGTTGCGGAGCAGGTATTTTAGCTTAGTGGGTCTTGGGATAGTTTTTCAAGCCACTTTACCCATTGTGCGGCGATTTGGGCGGGGGGTGGGGGAGCGGCGTAGGGGAGCTTGCTAGTGGGCAGGTGAGGTAATAGGTCTTCTATGCGCTCGTAGGGGTGGAGGCCTGGGGCGTCCCATGGCAAAGGGCCCGGGTAAAAGACGGGTTTGCCCCACGGCAGGGCTAAAAGAAGAGGCTGCGCTGTCGGCAGGACGACTGCTTGGCAGGTATCGAGTAGACTTTCTACATCCAGCCAGGAGAGTCCCAGATAGATGGTGACGTGCCTCGGGTGATGGCTGTGCAGTCGTCGGAGAAGCGTGGTCTCGGCTGCCCAGCCCGTGAAGAGAAGGGACCACCCGGCCCCTAGAAGGTGTCTACCCAGGTCATGGGCGGTTTTGAGGTTATAGCTATTCACGGGGATGAGGAGGCGGTTCTTGCCTGCTATGGGTACTTGTGGCAAACCGCTATGTGGCCACTGCAGTCTCCCCGCCGCGGCGAGAAAGTCCACCATCACCGACTTAAAGCGTCTTTTCCAGCGCGCTGGGCATTCCGTTTTCTGGGAGGCTATATTCACTATGGCAGTGGGCACGAACTCCTCAGCCTGCCAGAAGGCTTCCACCACCTGAGAGAGCTGTGAGCTTGACCAGTTTCCCCAAAAAGTGATTTCGCGTCCCCGGCTATCCCACACTGCCATTTCGTAGGCGGGGGCTGAGTGGTGTCGGTAGAAGCGTATAAGCCAGAGGGGAATGTGTTCGGATAGGGCTTCGGAGAGTAGGCGCAGGGGGTCTTGCCACAGCTCGGACGCGCTCCCGAGATTGGCTTCTACCCAGAAGACCAGTCCCTTCATTCAGAAGACGCAGCGGAAGGCAGATAAGGGGCTGTATTTTTCCGACGCTGGAGGATGAGGAGGCCCTCCCAGATAGCGGCGGATAAGCTACTGATAGAACCATCTGGGGTTCCTACCTTATCGTAGGCTACGCCATGATCGGGTGCTGTCCGGATAAAGGGCAATCCCGCCGTGTACTGATATCCCTCCCACTCTTCCAGAAGCTTGAAGGGGATAAGCCCCTGATCATGGTAGAGGGCCACGATACCATCCACCCCATAAAAATGCCGAGCCCCAAAAAAGCCATCAGCCGGATACGGTCCGCCCACCAGATGTTCCTGCGACAGCCGTGCGATAAGGGGCTTTAGCCAGGTCTCCTCCTCTGTACCGATGATCCCGCCATCACCAGCATGCGGATTAAGCGCTAAAACGGCGATCCGCGGCTTGGGGATCGCAAAGTCTATTCGAAGTGCCTCTATAAACTGCAAAATTACCTGCTCGACTCGCTCTGGCGTCAGAGTCTCAGCTACCCGAGAGAGCGGGATATGCTCCGTCGCCACAGCCACCCGTAGTCTTTCGCCAACCATGACCATAAGGGTTTTACCGGGGTAGAGATGCGAGAGGTACTCGGTGTGGCCGCGATAGGGAAACCGCTCTGCATCATAGAAAGTCGCTTTGTCTACGGGTAGGGTCACCAGGAGCTTGAGAAGGCCTTTTTGGGCATCCTCCACCGCTCGGGTAAAAGAGAGACGAGCGAGCGCGCCATTTTCCGGGGAGGTGGTTTTGAGGCGAACCTCACCTGCCAGCGGAAGGTCAATGAGATTGAGGATGTCGGGCCGCGCCTCGACGGGCTGACGAATAACATGGTACCGCAGCTGGGAGAAGCCGAGAAAGCTGCGCCACTGTTCGATCACGCGACGGGGCGCATACAAGACCGGAATGAATTCATCTTTCCAGGTGTCACCCTGTAAAATCGTCAAGAGGAGCTGTGGCCCTATCCCGCCGGGTTCTCCTATGGTAAAGCCTATTATAGGTTTGTCATCCGAGGCGGTCTCCATAGCGTTCAATGAAGTCTAAGATTAGGCGCACGCCCACGCCGGTGGCGTGTTTGACCTGATAGTGTTTAGGGAAACCCCGGTCAGGTGGAAGCGGCTTATTATAGTAAGCGGTGCCGGCAATGTCGAGATGGGCCCAAGGGTATCGCACGAAGTACTCTAAAAACTTCGCGGCGGTGATAGCCCCTCCTTCCCGGCCGGCGGAGTTCTTTATGGCGGCAATATCGCTCCGGATGAGATAGCCATACTCTGGCCAGAGAGGAAACTCTACCAGCCGCTCGTAAGTACGAAAGCCGCTTTCTAAGAAGCCATCCCGAACGAGGGAGCCAGCATTCGTGAAAAAGGCAGAGGCATACGGGCCTACGGCCAGGGCTGCGGCGCCCGTAAGGGTAGCTACATCTATGGCGAGGGCGGGGTCATAACGTCGCGCATGGACCAGCGCATCCGCCAGAATAAGTCGCCCCTCTGCGTCTGTATTGCGAATCTCCACCGGCGTTCCGTCCGAGATGTAGATGATATCGTTGGGAGTATAAGCATTTTCGCCGGGACGGTTATCGGTGGCAGGCACCAGCGCAATAAGGTGATAAGGGAGGCCAAGCTCCGCGGCTGCTGCCAGGACATTGGCCACCACAGCCCCGCCGGCCATGTCCACCTTCATGTAGTCCATGCTGTCGGGGGTGGGTTTGAGACTAAGGCCGCCCGTGTCAAAGACCAGCCCTTTCCCCACGAGGACGATGGGTTTTTTATTGCGAGCATGGGCAGGCTTGTACTCGGCGATCGTAAAAGTCGGCGGCAAGATGCTCCCCCGATTGACGGCGAGGATTCCCCCCATCTTCTCGGCTTCTATGCGGGTCTTGTCCCACACTTCCACCCGGAAGTTATGCGCCCGCCCCAGGGCCTGAATGTGCTCAGCGAGGGCTAAAGCCGTCATGACATTGGGCGGCTCATTGACCCAATCACGCGTTCTATTGACCACCCGTCCAATCGTCACCCCTTTTTCTAAAAACTTTTCTGCTTCGCTTTCTGGGGCAAAAATGGCGATTTCTTCCACACTGGGAATCGGCTGTACCAGATACTTTGTGAAGCGATAGAGGCTCATGAGGGCTAATTCGCCTATGCTCTGGTAAGTGTAGGCGCGGTCGGGGGGATTTTGCGGTTCTATCCAGCGGATTTGGACGTTTTTCCAGCCTACCTCCTCTGCTTTGCGTAGAGCATAATAAATCCCTCTTCGGAGGGTCTCTACGTCATCGTTCGGCAAGACGATCTGGAGCCCTTCTCGCACCCCATCGCGATAAAAAGTCAAGCGTCTATCCATAGGCAAGAGGTCAGGGGAGAGTCCCTGATTTTGGAGGATGGCTTCTCGTGCTTCGGTGGCGCTGCTAGGCGAAGTAAGCCAGAGAATAGGCCAATCGGGCCGGAGGTTGCGCACGATGTAGGCTTTCATGGCGGCAAAGATAGGGCGGGGTGCCCTATCGCCCTGGTCGGATAAACGCCCGCACCTTCGGTGGCCATACCAAACGACTCCCTCTTGTCCGGATATCTCTCAGATTAATACGCTTTTGTTATGCAAGAGATACATTTAATATAACTTTTAAGCTATGACATTGCCATTTATCGTTGATATGTTCTATGATAAATTCAAAATTTTTGTTGATGTGGCCGCGCTGGGCATAGATAAAGCGAACATGGGGATTTTCTGCGATGATCTGGGCAGCTTTTTCCAGGTGGTCTGGTAGCCACACATCATCGGAGTCCAAAAAGGCAATCCACTCGGTCTGGGCAGCCTTGACCCCCACCATTCGGGCGTAAGCAGGACCACTATTTTCGGGAAGGCGAATATAGTGGACGCTGGGGTGCGCACCATACCACTTCTCCATGAGCTGGGGCGTATCATCCGTAGAAGCATCATCTACCACATACACACCGATAGGCGGTACACTTTGGGATAACGCACTCTCAATAGCCTCTCGTAGGAAGCAGGCTCGGTTGTAAGTGGGAATAATTACAGCTACGTTTAGCCGTAGCGCGTTCATATAGCACAAAAGTATTTATCTTTTCGCCAAGCGGAATTTTACCTCCTCCTTAGGCGGGGGAGCGAATACCCGGTGTGGTCTACCTTTGCCGAGAAGCGCTGAGGGTTTTGACATGGATACCGCCCCGCCTCATAGTCGTACCAGTACGAGCTGGAATATCTTTTTCAACCTCCTCTCACAAGCGATTATTCTCGGTACAGCTTTCCTGACCACCCCTTACATCGTGAATAAACTTGGGGAAGATGCCTATGGGGTAGTTATCCTCATAACCACCTTCTTGGGCTACTTGGGGCTGCTGGAGTTTGGGCTGAGCGACGCGCTCATCCGCTATCTTACGCAATGCATAGCTACAGGGGAAAAAGAAAAATTCCGCATTTTTTTATGGTCTTCAGTAATAGTATACGTGCTTATTGGCTTTTTAGGGGGAATTTTGTTAACAATATTGACCCCGCAAATCGTGTACTATTTCTTAAGCATTCCGTCCTCCCTCCAGCAGGCGACTATGATCGCTTTTTTTATTGGTGCTGGCTCTTTCATGATAAACCTTCTCATTCAGCCTTTTAGGGCTATTTTATGGGCATATGGTAGGATAGACTTAGCAGCTCTGGTAGTCTTAGTGACTGGTGTTATGCAGCCACTGATGGCTATTGTAGCTATTTCGCTTAGATATGGTGTGGTTGGGGTGAGTGCGGCCACCTTTTTTACCAATCTCAGTGCCTTTTTGCTGGTTGTATGGTTGGCTACACGCCTACACCGAAGCTGGGGTAAGCCTGTCTGGGATACAACAAGCCTGAAGACCCTATTTCGCTATGGCGGTTGGCTTAGCCTTGCTCAGATTATTACTCAAGGGGTCTCTTCGGTGGATAAAGTTCTCATGGGGCGCTATCTTAGCGCTGCTATGGTAGGATACTATAACCTCTCACTAACAATACCTCTCAAACTATGGATCATTCACGGTGCGTTTGCTTCCTCAGCTTTCCCGCTTTTAGTTAGTCTGCATGCCCAAAAGGCCTCTTCAGTCGAGGTATTTCGCATAATGCATCGCTTTGCTCGGGGCGTCCAGCTTCTTTTAGCCCCAATTGTTCTTTTTCTTGTTTTTTTCGGGGGCTTACTCTTACATGTCTGGATAAATGAGAGGGTGGCTTATCATGGGCGCCTGAGCATGGGTATAGCCTCGTTGAGCATGCTGCTGGTAGGGATGAACGCCATTCTCCACGTACTTGTGCGGGCATGGGAGCGGGCAGACCTCAGCGCTAAGGCCTACCTGGGCGCTGCCTTGGTGTATCTTCCCATCCTTTTTCTACTTATAAAACGACTCGGCATCTTTGGAGCCGTCCTATCCTTGTTCCTATATTACGCCACAGAGCTATTTCTCCTTCTTCTCTTCACAAAGGGCTTACTTCGGATACCTATTTCGGCTTGGCTGACCCTCATCCTAAACCGACATTTACTCATTCTGGCAGCTCTGGGGCTGGGAATGACTTCGCTGCAACCGCTACTCGCCTGGTCGCCCCTCTGGAAACTATTGGTAATAGGCGGGGCCTATCTGCTTTTCAGCTGGGCGTATGTGTGGTTCATAGGCTTCTCCCGGGAAGAGCGGCAGTCTATTCTGAGAATGCTCCTTAGCCGTTTCGGTCGTGAGTCAGTGCCCTCATCGTGATAGCGAAATAAAGTACCTTTGAAATATGCCGACCTACAGTAACGATAGTCCGCAGCTGGGGAGCCTCATGCCCACCTTTCGGCTTTTGAGTGTATGTGGGGAGTCTTATGATTCGGCGCAGCTTCGGGGAAAGCCCGCTGTGATTGTGTTTTTGTGTGGACATTGTCCGTATGTGCAAGCCGTGGAGGAACGTTATCTGGCCTTAGCTCGAGCGTACATTCCCAAAGGCGTACAATGGGTAGGTATTTCCGCTAATGACCCTTCCCTCTATCCCGACGAAGACAGCCCGGAGGCCCTTTGCCGCCGCTATCACGAGAAGGGCTACCCTTTCCCGATTCTATTTGACGCGACACAGGAGGTGGCCAGAGCTTTTCAGGCCGTGTGCACACCAGAATTTTTCGTTTACGATGCCGAGGGGCGGCTATATTACCATGGGCGGTTGGATGACAACTGGAAAGATCCCAAGCAGGTCTCCCGCCAAGAACTTAGGGAAGCCCTGGACGCCCTTTTATCTGGGAAATCAGCCCCTATGCCCCAGCACCCTGCTATGGGGTGCTCTATCAAGTGGCGAACCCCCACGGCTTGACCTATACTTTCTTTTTACCTTTGCGGCATGGCTCGCAAACCCGACAAGCGCGTGTATGTCCGCATCAACCGCGCCCGCAAAAAAGTTAATAAACGGCGTGCTTGGCCGCTTATTTCCAGCCGTAAAAACTACAAACTTCAAGCTGGAAACCTGAAACTTATCCACGAACTGGAAAAAGCCCTCGCCACCTCCTAAATGGCGCCCATCCGGGTAGGGCTGATTGGTGCTGGCTACATTGGGCAGCGGCATCTGGCTCACTTATCTGCACATCCCGACGCCGAAGTAGTAGGTATTTACGATACGCATCCTGAGAATCTAATAAATCTCCAGGAGAAAGGCTATAAGTTTTTCTCCACCTATACGGAAATGCTGGGCCAGTGCGATGCTGTTTTTATTACATCTCCCACGCCTACGCATTATGATTATGCTGCTGAGGCCCTTCGGCAGGGGAAGCATATTTTCGTAGAGAAGCCGGTAGTGACCTCGCCCGAGGAGTTGGAGAAGCTTTTGCATTTAGCGGACGAGGCAGGAACGGTGACAATGGTGGGGCATATCGAGCGGTTTAATCCGGCCTTTCAGGCGGTTTTGCCATGGGCGGCGGAGGTGGCCCTGGTGCAGTTTGAGCGGCTGGCGCCTTTCACCGTGCGAGGCACGGAAGTGTCTGTTATCCTGGACCTGCTTATTCATGATCTGGACCTGGTATGGGGTCTGTGGCGGCATATGCCCACGCAGTTTCAAGCGACAGGGCAGGTGAGTATGACCGACAAGTTAGATGCGGTACAGGTGTGGCTTGCG
The DNA here is from genome assembly GCA_028276345.1 of Sphingobacterium sp. Classification (GTDB taxonomy): domain Bacteria; phylum Bacteroidota; class Bacteroidia; order SpSt-205; family SpSt-205; genus JAPYWM01. The sequence continues at coordinate 5,082 of JAPYWM010000011.1, read as the reverse complement.
TTTCCGGGTGGGCGGAGTGCGTCGTTTTTGGTGAGTCGGCACAGTGCGATTCGGGTGCGGCGGGCTACGATGCTGGGAGCCAAGCACTTTTTTGAGTTAAGCTTCCTGGAACGGCGGGCTCAGGGATGGACGCTTTCGCCTGAGCCTGTACCGCTTGAGCTTCCTACACCTGCTTATGTGGATGCTATGCAGGCAGAAATCGCACAGTTTTTGCAAGCGATCCAGCAAGGAAGCCCTTCTCCTATCCCCATAGAAGATGTTCAGCCGGTTATGGAATGGGCGTGGCATCTGGAGCGGCTGGCTTGGCGCGCTCTGGGTGTTTCTACTTCTTCTGACCGCCTGTAATAAGACGACGGCACCAGCGCCGGCGTTTCTCAGGTATGAGCGGCCTCTTATTATTATAGCGGGGGACACGCTTTTAGCGGATGGCGACATAGATGCCTGGGTGTATCCGGCGGGGCGTTTTCTGGCGGTGGTGGAGGAGGGTCAGCGGCTTCCGCTGACGGTGCCAGCCTCTCAGCCCATTCTCACGGCCGGTGGTGTGCGGGTTAATGGCATCACCCTCACTCGCAAACCGTATCCCTTCTGGCAGTATGATACGCTTTGGCATGAATTTAGAGCGGAGGAAGTCTATTTTTATCGTCCTATTTATACCTACTTCCCCGATACGCTGATAAACTTTTTCCAGAAAGAGGACTTTGAGAGTCCACAGTTGAGTTTTAGGATTCCCAACGCAGGTGATCCGTATGCGGCTACGTTACGTCGCACTTTTCAGAATCCGCGTCGGGGTTTCTGGTGTGGCGAGGTCTCCATGGGCCCTAATCAGATTTTCCAGGCTGAGTCTGATCCGCCCTTTCTCTTTCCCAATAGCGAAGTCTGGTTAGAAATCAGCGTCCGGGGTGATCGGAACTTAGGTATTGGTCTCACTCGCGAAAATAAACAAACAGGTGCCTTTATCACAAGAGATGTCTATCTTATCGTTCGTCCACCGGATGAAAGCTGGAAGACTTTTTATGTCAACCTCACGCCCTGGATGCAGGAGGGAAGTGGTCTTTACCGCTTTCGCTTATACCTCACTTCTATGGCCGATAGCACCCAGTCCAGCAAGCTCTACATAGATGATGTGCGCCTTCTTTCTTTTCGCCCATGATTAGAAGGGAGTTTTTAGGAGTTGGTTTTGCTGTACTGGATTTTCTCCTGAGTTATGGGGTTTGGCTTGGATTTTACTTTTTGAGGAGGGATATTCTTTATTCTTACCAGCCAGGGTTTCCCCCCACCCTATGGGAATATCTATGGGGGCCGCTGATTGTGGGGGGGTACTGGGTGGTTCTTTTTCTTTTAGGGGGCCTTTACAAGGACCCCCTACGTCAATCTTTTCTGCGGCGCCTTTGGCAGAGGCTCTGGCTTTCTATTCTGGGGAGTCTTGCGCTATTCTTTGTGGCTTTCATTGATGACCCGATTCCAAACTACAAGCTCTACTACAAAACGCTTAGCTACTACATTTTATTACAATTTGGGGTGCTTCTGATAGGCGATGTGCTTTTGTACGCCTTTATTCGCTATAGCCTACGCAGGAAACGTCTGCGCTTCCCCACAATTTTGATCGGTCAAGGTGAAAAAGCTTACAAGATATGGCAGGAACTTACAAATAACCCTTTTGGAACAGTTTACGACATTATAGGGTATGTGACGCCCTATTCAGATAAGCCTAACCTTTTGTCTGGCAAGCTCCGTCATTTAGGGCGGCTGGAAGAGCTGGAGAGCATCCTCCATCGGCGCTCGCCGCATCAGGTGGTTATAGCCGTAGAAGAGCAGGAGGGGGACGTTCTCCGGCAGGTGCTGGGAGCTATCAATGGACTGCCCATAGAGGTTTATCTGGCCCCCGAAGCCAAGGACTATATCGGCGGAACCGTGCGGTTAGAAAGTCCTCAGGACACACCCCTTATTCGGGTCGGTATAAGCACGCTATCACCCTGGGAAGAGCTTCTCAAAAGGATATTTGATGTGGTGGTGTCGCTCGTGGTTCTGATTCTTTTTTCGCCGGTGTATGCGATTCTATCTATCCTTGTACGGCTGTCGTCGCCTGGGCCGATTATTTTTCGGCAGGAGCGTTTAGGGAAAAACATGGTGCCTTTCACGATGTATAAGTTTCGCACGATGTATGTAGATGCGGAAAAAGATGGCCCGGCCCTTAGTCGGGAAGGCGATCCCCGTATTACGCCAATTGGGCGGTGGCTTCGCAAGACCCGCCTGGATGAGCTGCCGCAGTTCTGGAATGTGCTTATAGGCGATATGAGCTTGGTAGGTCCCCGCCCCGAACGCAAGTACTATGTGGACCAAATCCTGCTGCGCGCCCCCGAATACCGGCAGCTATTCAAGATTAAGCCCGGTATCACGAGCTTGGGTATGGTCAAATATGGCTACGCTTCCAGCGTGGATGAGATGATAGAACGCATGCAGTACGACCTTATTTACCTGGCCAACCGGAGCTTTCTGCTGGACCTTAAGATTCTGCTGTACACGGTGCTTCGGGTAATTCAAGCTCGGGGGAAATAAAACTTCGTACTTTTGCCCCATGAAGAAGGACATCCACCCGGAGTATAGGTTTGTCGTTTTCAAGGATGTGGCGGCGGATTTCGCATTTCTGACCCGTTCCTGCGCAAAAAGTAAAGAAACTATTATCTGGGAAGACGGCAAGGAGTATCCGCTCATCAAGTTAGAAATCTCCAGTCGGTCGCATCCCTTCTTTACGGGCAAGCAGCGCTTTGTGGATACGGCCCGGCGCGTGGATAAGTTCATGGCCCGTTACGCTAAAGCCAAAAAAGACCAGAAAAACAAGTAACCTTTCTGGCCTCCACGCCGCGAAAGGCGGATTTTATTTTTGGGACGCAGAGAGGAGCGGCGCTATTGCCTGGACTGGGGAGGCGCTTGCCTGATGTTTAGTGTGCTCTTTATCTGGAGCTAACCACCGAGAGCACAAAGCGGGCTCAAGATATTCGTTGCTGTATTGTATGCTTTAGGCGCTGCCCGAAAGGCGATTATACTGCTTGGAGCCACAAAGATGCTTTTTGACGGCGTTTTGCCGTTCTTTATTCTAAAGGGTGTTGGAAAAGCCGGCTACTGGCTGGGTTGGTTCCCTGTTTGTCTCTCTTGCCTTATTGGGGAGGGAAGTATTCACTGTCTTGTTTTACCGCGTTGGGGGTGAAGTTATGGGGCTTAATAGTTTTCTTCGTCGTGGTGGGGAAGGCTATTTTGTAAAGTGGTATTAGCTTTCCATGGGAATAGCTAAGAGGGGGTAAGAGAGATGCTGCGCGATATTTTCTGTGATGCTGCCGAAGAGGAACTGCGCGAGGCCCTTGCGGGCATGCGTCCCCATGATGATGAGGTCTGCCTTTTCGGTTTCCATGGCCTGGCGGAGCCCCTCCTCTACGGAGATGTCATTGTAGACTTTCAGCTCCCAGGCTGGGTAACTTATTTGGCTGCGCAGCCGCTCGACAAAGCCCTGGATGGTAGGCGTATCATAGAAGACATAGGGCGTATTGATGACGGCGAGGATGAGCCGAACGTCCGTCCAGGGCCTTAGAAAGTCGAGAGCCTTTTGGATGACGGGTAGGGATTTTTCTTCGAAGACTTCTACGGGGAGGAGGACTTTAGTGTAGGGCTTATAGGTGTTTTTGGGGTGGATGGCGAGGACGGGTATAGGGCTATGCCGGATGAGTCGGGCGGTGTTTGTACCGAAAAGGCCGCCATGCCAGAGGCTTGTAGCCCCTCTCGTACCCATCACAACGAGTCCAGTGCCGGGAAACTTATCCAGGTAGTCTCCCACGCGCCATACCGTGTAGTCTGCGAGCAGGTGGGCATGGACCTCTATGCCCTGGGTGTCTTCGGACTTAACGTAGGCAGCGAGGTGTTGGGCAAGCTCATGCCGGATACGCTTATCCATTTCCACGTCCACTACGGCTGAGAGCCCCCCTTGATAAGCGATACTGGCATACGGCCGGTCATAGACATGGACGACGTGAAGCGCCGCCTGGTGCGCCTTTGCTATGGCGAGGGCATAGCGGTATGCTTCTCGGGCAGTCTCGGAAAAGTCTGTCAGGTGCAGGATGGACTTCATAACGAGGCAAACTTACACAAAAGTCCGTCTTGAGAGGGCGTGTAGGTATCTCGCGCCGTGTGTTACAGGGGGTGGTCTTGGATGGTGCGGAGGGGCTTCTACGTGGGGGGGGGCGTTTAGAGGCTCTCCCGCCAAAAGGTGGGTTTAACTTAGCGGGTGGACATGAGCTCTTGGAAAATCCCCATAGCTCAGAGGTGGGGTAGGAGGGAGGCTGTGATGGCAAAAGCCGAGAGGAGCAGAGAGGCCCAGCCATTATGCGTGAAAAAGGCACGGTCTATGGCTTCTACACGCCGGGCTACCCAGTGCTGACGAAAAACAAAGAGCGTGAAAAGTCCCCAGCCAATCCAGTAAAGGGCATGGGTGGGGTAAAGGCGGAAACCTATGAAAGCCAGGAGCGTAGTGGCGATTAGATGGCATAGCAGGGCCAGACGTCGGGCGAAGCTTTCACTATATTTAGCGGGGACACTATAAAGGCCGGCCTGACGGTCAAAGGCCATATCTTGAAGCGCGTACAGAATATCAAAGCCTGCGACCCAGAGGAGCACGGCTAATCCAATTAGGGTCGGTTCTATGGCGAATGTTTCTGTTACAGCGAGGTAGGCGCCTACCGGCGCCAGCCCCAGCGCTGTACCCAGCACGAAGTGGGAGAGCGCAGTGAAGCGCTTGGTGTAGGAATAACCGAGAAGAATGGTCAAGGCTACGGGGACCAGAGCGGCGCAGAGAGGACTGAGCATCCAGGCAGCAATTAGGAAAAGGAAGGCGGAGAAGACAGCGAGGAGGAGGGCTTCGCGGGGTTTCACAACGCCCTGGGGGATTTCACGGGAGCGGGTGCGCGGGTTTTGCGCATCCCAAGCACGGTCGGCATACCGGTTGAATGCCATCGCGCTTGTACGAGCACTCACGACAGCTACAAGGACCCAGAAAAGCTTTTTCCAGCTAAAGCCAGCCTCTATGCTGCCCAGCAC
>JAPYWM010000165.1 GCA_028276345.1 Sphingobacterium sp. | reverse complement strand
CCCAAGTACAGGCCATTCTCATACGGTCCGGATAGACGCTCTATCAAAACCTGGTTGATGCGCTCGTTGAGGCCACTGACCAGGACTAAAAGGGTATAGGGCATAAGGCGGCGCAGGAGTGTGGCGGTGAAGGCTATTTCCATCTGCGGGTGCCATGGGCCAAACTGCCACCACGCCCATGCGGCTATGCCTATGAGCGCTATACCCCCCCCGCTTGCTAAGACCCCTACATACAGGTCGCCGGAGATATGCCCCCACACGCTGAGGATGAGAAAAACAATCACCATTTTCTCTGCATTTCCAAGAAGGGCGTCGGCCCGAAAAAGCTGAGAACCCTGAAAAAAACTCCGAAAATACTGGATTACCGATAGCGCTACCTGATAGGCTAAAAGCCCTGCCAGCCACCAGAGGTTTTCCCGTGCATAACCGATAAGATAGCCCAGCAGGAGAAATGCCCCCCAGGTCAGCGTCGCCAGGAAAAGCTTGGGGAGGAGGGTTTCGCCGGCGATCGCGCGCAGTCGGTGCGGAGTTTGTGCCACTTGCCGGGTGATGTAGTAAGAGAAGCTCCAATCTGCTATCACATTGGCCCAGAGGGCGAAGCTATGCAGGGCCCCTATCAGGCCATATACTTCATGGCCCAGGCGATCTTGAATGAGGTTGTCTATAATAAGCCACAGGGGCTTAGTGAGCAGGTGTGCTCCCAGCGTAATCAGGAGATCGCCACGCAGACCCTTCATGAGGCGAGCTTTCGGGGGTAGCCGCCGAGTACCTTGTGGCGCACGATGGCCCAGCCGCTTTCCAGCACCGCCCCCACCCCAAAGTGCCGGTAGAGAATGGCTGTCCTTTCCCATACATAACGCCGCAGGCGCCGGGCTGAAATCCCGCCTGCTAAATAACGGATCAGGACCTGCCTGCTATCATAGGTGTGGGGCTTCTGGCGCAAAAGCCGGATGCTCCAGTCTAAGTCTGCGGCCAGCGGATAACGTAAGTCATACGAGGGTGCCAGCCGCCGCCGCACGATTAGCGCCTGGTGACAGATCCGCATTCCCGTCCGAAAGTGTGACATGGACAGCGCCCCCTCCGGATAAGGCCGATGCCGGGGTGTGGGGAGAATCTGGCCCGTTTCATCCACTTCTACATGTTCGCCATACAATACATCTGCCTCCGGCGGCGCCCCAGTAAAAAGCCGCTCCAACGTATCCGCTGCCCAAAAGCTATCGCCTGCATTCAAGAAGCATACATACTCGCCCCGTGCCATGGCCAGGCCCTTGTTCATGGCATCATAAAGCCCCCGGTCGGGTTCACTGAGGTACCAGACCCCCTCCTGCGTCTGGGCATAAGCTTCAATCTGTGCCAGCGTCCCATCCCGGGAGCCTCCATCCACGAAAATATGCTCCCACGCTTTCCAGGTCTGCGCCGCTACGCTTTGAAGGGTGATGGGCAGCACTTTGGCTGCCTGGTACGTTACCGTAATGATGGAGAGATGGGGCACCGCCGCAAACTTACCCAATCATTATCTTTGCCGGACTATGTTTGAGGCGATTACGGAGCGCCTGACGGAAACGTTTCGGGCGCTTTCGGGGAAAGCCCGCCTGACCGAAGCCAACATCGCTGACGCCGTCAAAGAAGTACGTCGCGCCCTCTTAGAAGCCGACGTCAACTACAAGATCGCCAAAGACTTCACCGACCGCGTCAAGGAAATCGCTATTGGTCAGGAAGTTATCCGGTCTGTTACCCCGACACAGCTCTTTGTCAAGATTCTGTATGATGAGCTGGTACGTCTCTTGGGGGAGAAGCAGGAGCCGCTTCGGTTTGCACCTATCCCGCCGACTATTTATATGATAGTCGGGCTAAATGGGGCTGGGAAGACGACTTTTTCTGCGAAGCTTGCGTTGCATCTTAAAAATCAGGGCAAAGCGCCATTCTTGATCGCAGCAGATGTGTATCGGCCGGCGGCGGCTGAGCAGCTGGCTGTCTTAGCCGAGAAGGTGGAGGTTCCCATCTATCGGGAGGATGGCACGACGGATGTGGAGGGACTGATTCGCCGGGGCATAGAAGCCGCCAAGAAGCAGGCCCGGGAAGTGATCATCATAGACACGGCGGGGCGACAAACGCCAGATGCGGACCTGATGGCGGAGCTGGCCCAGATAGCTAAGGCCTTTCAGCCCACGGAGGTGCTCCTAGTGCTGGATGCCATGACCGGTCAGGATGCTGTGACCACTTCCCAGGCTTTTACCCAGACTGTCCCTGTAACGGGCTTTATCCTCTCCAAGCTGGATGGGGATGCGCGAGGGGGAGCTGCCCTTTCCCTACGCGCTGCCACCGGTCTCCCTATCAAGTTTATCGGTACTGGCGAAAAGCCCGAAGACCTCTCGCCCTTCTATCCCGACCGCATTGCCAGCCGAATCCTGGGCATGGGCGATATCATCTCTTTCGTGGAAAAAGCCCAGGCTCAGTTTGACGCCGAGCAGGCAGCTAAGCTCCAGAAAAAACTCGAAAAAAATAAGTTTGACCTGGAAGACATGCTGAGTCAGCTGCGCACCATCCGCAAAATGGGCAACATCAAAGACCTGCTTGCCATGATCCCCGGCTTCGCTCAGATGAAAGACATGGATATTGACGAGAAGACCTTCAAGCACATTGAAGCGATAATCCTCTCCATGACGCCCGAGGAGCGTCGCAATCCTGTCATTATCAACGGCTCTCGGCGGCGCCGGATCGCCATGGGGAGCGGTACCTCCGTCCAGCAAGTAAATCAACTGCTGCGGGAGTTTGAGCAGATGAAGAAACTCCTGCGTAGCTTCCAGAAGCTCCAATCGCAGGGGCGAGACCCCCGTCAGGCCCACCCCCTCTTCCGTAAAAAATGACCTTCCGACCAATTCGCCGGCTTTTAGTCGCTAACCGGGGGGAGATAGCCGTGCGCATTCAGCGCACCGCTCAGCGTATGGGCATTCACACAATTGCCATTTATAGCGAAGTAGACCGTTACGCCCCCCATGTAGAAATGGCTAATGAACGCTACTTCCTGGGCGGCGACATCCCTGCAGAAACCTACCTGAATATTGAGAAAATCCTCGCCGTTGCCCGCGAGGCTAAAGCTGATGCTATTCACCCCGGGTATGGCTTTCTCTCTGAGAATCCGGCTTTTGCAAAGGCTGTTACGGAGGCGGGGATTATCTTCATCGGTCCGTCGGCTGAGGCCATGGCCCGCTTAGGCAATAAAGTAGCTGCCAAGCAGCTTGCGCAGTCGGTGGGGGTACCGCTCGTGCCGGGTACGGCCTCGGCTGTGGTAGGGGAGGAGGCGCTGAAAGCAGCGGAGCGGATCGGCTATCCCCTCCTTATCAAGGCTGCGGCGGGTGGCGGTGGCAAAGGCATGCGAAAAGTTCTCCGGCCCGAGGATTTCCCCGAGGCGCTCCAGCGTGCCCAGAGCGAAGCGCTCTCCGCCTTTGGTGACCCAAGCGTCTTTTTGGAACGGTATATTGAGAAGCCCCGCCATGTAGAAATCCAGATTTTGGCAGACCTGCATGGGAATGCTGTGTATCTCTTTGAGCGGGACTGTTCTATCCAGCGTCGCCATCAGAAGGT
>JAPYWM010000164.1 GCA_028276345.1 Sphingobacterium sp. | reverse complement strand
AAATCTTAGCTGGCACCGGTAAACCCGGCTGGATTGACGGCAACGGCAAATACGCCCGCTTCAATGAACCCGTGGAAATCTGCCTCGGGGAAAAACCTAATACCTTTTACGTGTGCGATTACCGGAACGCCGCCATCCGAAAAATCACCATAGAAAAACTGGAAAAATACCGCAAACCTGCACCTCCTGACACACCGAAAGCCTCTCCGCCTGAGCCCCAACCGATGCGGTTTCAGGTGCTCGATGCCACCACTCGCAAGCCCCTCACCGGCGCCAAAATCCAAATCAAAGGGCCCCGCGCTACGCTTGAACTGACGACAAACGCGAGCGGTGAGGCTTCTACCACGCTCCTGCCCGGCGAATACACCCTCACCGCTTCGTGTAAAGATTATGAGCCGACGCAGAAGACCCTATCTCTACCTCAGGGCAATGTAGTCATCCTCACGCTCTCGCCGGTAGCACCTCCGCCGCCGCCCACAAAGCCTTCCACTTCCCCCCACGTCACCCTCCGCGTAGTGGATGAAAAATCTGGCCAGGTTATTCCGGAGGCGCAGGTACGTTGGCTGCAGGGACAAAAGGCCGAAGCCGAAACCCAGACCAACGCCCGCGGCGAAGCCATCCAAACGTTACAACCCGGTACGTATCGCCTTCAAATAGATAAAAAGGGCTACTTCCCCTACACGGATAGCGTACAGGTGGGAGGGGCCGACACCATCACCATTATGCTTAAGCCCGCCCTGGTGGGCGAGATGCTGCGTGAAACCCGCATCCACTTCCAGCCTAATAGCGCGGAAATCCATCCGAACTCTTATCCTGCCTTAGACAGAATCGTAGATTTTCTCAAAGCCAATCCGCAGGTGCGAATACGAATACATGGCCACACCGACATCGGCGATAAAAATCCCCAATACAACATCCGCCTTTCAGAAGGCCGTGCCAATGCTGTGAAAGCGTACCTTGTACAGAAGGGGATTGATCCGCAGCGCATCCAGACCGTAGGCCATGGCAATACCAAGCCCATCGCCGATAACAACACCACCGAAGGTCGCGCGCTCAACCGGCGCGTGGAATTTGAAGTCATCGCCCCGTGATGCGACCTACCACCATCGCCGTCCTGAAAACCTTCTTCAAGAAAGGGTCTCGCCGCTGGCGTCCGGCCCAGCTTTTAGCAGAAGCGGAGGGCCTTATCGATGAGGCCATTTTAGACCTGGAGCTCCAAGAGCTCGCCAAGAGCGGCTGGGTACAAAAAGACGAGAAAAACCGCTATAGGCTCTCGATTCAAGGGCGGACCTTTCAAGGGGAGGTATTTACCCGGTACGAGGACGCCTATGTGAGCCTGGCGCCGTTTGGGATAGGGGTGCGGCTGGGAGATTTCCGCAAACTCAAGGTCCTGCCCGGCGAGCTCGTAGAAGTAGAGATCACGGGCATCTATCCTGAGGAGTTGGTGGGGCGGATCGTTCGGCGCCTCCAGCCCTCTTCTAAAACCTTCATTGGCCGTGTGGAAGAGGGGCGCAATCGCCGCTTGTACGTGGTGCCGGTTCAGCCTCCGCTCGCCATAGACTTCCAGCTGCCGAAAGGGACGCCCGCAGACCTCATCGGGAAGAAAGTAGCCGTACGTTTTCTTTCCTGGGGGCTAAAGTATCCGACTGCTGAGATTATCCGCGTCCTGGGTGAGCCTCAGCAGCATCAGACGGAGATCCACGCCATCATGCTGGAGTACGACCTTCCCGAAGCTTTTCCCCCCGAGGTCGTTACTGAGGCTGCCAACCTCCCCGCTACCATCCCCCCCAGCGAAATAGAAAACCGCCACGATTTCCGGGATGTCCTCACTTTCACGATTGATCCCGAAGATGCTAAGGACTTTGATGATGCGATATCTTTTCGAGAGCTGCCAGGCGGCTTGTACGAAGTAGGCATTCATATCGCCGATGTGAGCTATTATGTCAAGCCCGGTACCGCTATAGATGAAGAGGCCTATAAACGCGGTACAAGCGTTTACCTGGTAGACCGGACTATTCCTATGCTGCCAGAGCGGCTGAGTGCTGATCTCTGTTCTTTGAGGCCCCACGAGGACCGGCTAACTTTTTCGGTGGTGTGCCAGTTGGACGCCCAGGCTCAAGTCAAAAGTGTGTGGATGGGGAAAACCATCATTCACAGCCAGCGCCGCTTCACGTATGAGGAGGCGCAGAGTCAGATAGAACGCGGCAGCGGCCCGCTCTCCGAAGCCCTCCGCACGCTCAATAGCCTCGCCAAAAAACTCCACGAAAAGCGCATGCGGGAAGGGGGTATCCGTTTTGAGACAGAGGAAATCCGCTTTCGGCTCAACGAAAGCATGGAGCCTATCGCCCTCTTCGTCAAAGAACGTAAAGACGCGCACAAACTCATCGAGGAGCTGATGCTCTTAGCTAATCGCCAAGTAGCCTTTTTCCTCTCGCAAAAGAAAGTTCCTACTCTCTACCGGGTGCACGATGTGCCCAACATGACCAAGCTCAAGGCGCTGAAAGTTTTTCTCGAGGGTTTTGGCTATGATGTGGACATCAGCAGTTCTCGTGCGCTCACGCGATCGCTAAATGCGCTTGTAGAGGCGATTGCGGGGAAGCCGGAGGCCCATATTATTCAGACGGTGGCGATTCGGACGATGCCGAAGGCCCTCTACACGCCGACGAATATTGGCCATTATGGGCTGGGTTTTACGCATTACACGCACTTTACCAGCCCGATTCGGCGGTATCCGGACCTAGTCGTGCATCGGATTTTAGGGGCAGTGCTTAGCGGAGAGCCTTCGCCTTATCCGGAAGCGGCCCTTTTGGAACCGATAGCCCGTCACACTTCCGAAAGGGAAAAGGTCGCCGAGCAGGCCGAGCGCGCCTCAGTACGTTACAAGCAGTTAGAGTTCCTCACTCGCTTCAAAGACCAGGTGCTGGAAGGTATTATCGTGGGCATAGAGAGCTGGGGGCTATATGTTGAGCTCATAGAAACCCGGGCAGAGGGGCTGGTTTCGGTCCGGAGTTTGCCGTCGGATGTGTATGAGCGTGACGCGTATGGGCATGCACTCAAAGGGCGATATACCCATGTGCGGTATCGGCTGGGGGATAAGGTGGCGGTTCGGGTTACGCGGATAGACTTTGATCGGCGGCAGGTGGATTTAGAGCTTGCCCGGCTGCCGGGGGAAAAGCCCCGTGAAAAGCTCCCGCGCCGGCAGCGGCGCACGTAGTACAACCTATGGTCGAGCCCGAATCCACGGGAGCGAGTCTCGGGCTTCTCGCCGATAGAGGCGAATGAAACCCGGCAAGGTGGTATCCACCGCTTTGTAGGGGGCGAGCCGCCAGGGCATGTAGTAATGCAACCTCCCCATGTATCCACCCGCATCGTAGATCCATTCGGGGTGGCGAAGCTTCTGGTAAAGCTCTTCCAGGGATGGGGCGGTACCTTGCCAGGCGTAGGGGTTTGTCAGGTCGCAGCCATAAGGGCCTTGTGGCGCCAAGTAGCAGGTTGGCATGCCCCAAAAGCAGCTTTCCGCTGCTAAGGCAACGCACGTATCCGGAGCAGGACGCTTGACAAGAAGATAAGCGGCGTAGCTGAGGTAGCATA
>JAPYWM010000163.1 GCA_028276345.1 Sphingobacterium sp. | reverse complement strand
TCGGAGCATCCCTTGCACCAGTATCAAGCGCTCATAGAGGCCTGCCAGTTGGAGACTCGGGCGAGTCGGGTGGTGCAAGGGGAGGAGGCGGCTCGGCCTTCGCTGCGGCGCTGTGCGGCCATTCTCGTGGATATTGACGAGCGGAAGAATCGCCAGGGGCGTCTGTATGCCCGGCTTACTTTTGAGGATTTAGCGGATTCGTTTGAGCTGATGCTTTTTTCGGACGACTGGGAAGCGCAGAGCGCCCGTCTAAAAGGCGCCATATTTCAGCCGGTGTACGTGATTTTGGAGAGTTTTTTACGTTCGGATGGGCAGACGGACTGGCGGATTCGGGAGGTGGGGCCGCTGTCAGAGGCACCGCCTCCGCCCAACCGGTATCTCCTTATCTCGGTGCCGGCAGAGGAGATTCGGGAGGAGACGCTCGCGGATTGGGAGCGGATTTTTCAGCGGTATGCGGGGCGATTTCCGGTGCGGGTGCGGATGGAAGGCGGCCAGCTTGTGCCCGGCGCTGTCCTCATAGAGACGCCGCGCCAGCTTCAGTATAGCCCTGACTTGCGCTCGGACCTGAAGGCACTCGGCGCCACTCTGGAAATACAGGATAGTACAGCTTGACTTGCCTCAATCTTTCCCGCCGTATTTTTGTTCCTATGAGCGATATGCAGATGGCTCCAGCCAAGCCGGTTGTCGTGACGGATCAGACCTTCCGAAAGGAAGTCTTAGAGAGCAACATTCCTGTACTGGTGGATTTTTGGGCGCCGTGGTGTGGGCCGTGCCGGATGATTGCGCCTATCTTAGAGGAGCTTGCGCCTAAGTACCAGGGAAAGCTCAAGATAGCTAAGCTCAATGTAGATGAAAACCCCCGCACGCCTTCGGAGTACTTCATTCAAGCGATTCCCACGCTGATTATTTTTAAGGATGGTCAGCCGGCCGATAAGATTGTCGGGGCCCTGCCCAAGCCTGCTCTGGAGAAGCGCGTTGAAGCGGCTTTGTCGGCGCCGGCGATGCCCGCAGGGGGTCAGGTCAAACCCGTCGTTGTAACCGATCAGACCTTTCGAAAGGAAGTCTTAGAGAGTGATATCCCCGTGATCGTAGATTTTTGGGCGCCGTGGTGTGGGCCGTGCCGGATGATTGCGCCTATCTTAGAAGAAGTCGCTACCGAGTACGCCGGCAAGATCAAAGTCGCTAAAATGAACGTAGATGAAAACGGTCTCATCCCCACCTCTTACTTCATCCAGGCTATTCCTACGCTCATGGTTTTCAAGGGTGGGCAGGTCGTAGATAAGATTGTGGGGGCCTTGCCTAAGCCGGCCCTTGTCAAGCGCCTGGAGCCTTTTCTCAAATAGGGCATGGAGTTTGTCCTGGACTTTGAGAAGCCGCTCATAGAGTTAGAGACGCGGATTGCGGAGACGCGGCGCCTGGTAGAGCAGTCGGGGATAGACATCTCAGACACGATAAAGCAGCTGGAAGAGCGGCTGGAAAAGCTGCGCCAAGATATCTACCGGCATCTCACGCCCTGGCAGCGGGTTCAGCTTGCTCGGCACCCGGCTCGGCCGTACACCTTGGATTATATCCAGGCGATTTGCGAGGATTTTATAGAGCTACACGGCGATCGCAAAGCGGGCGATGATAAGGCGATGGTGGGGGGGATTGGTCAGATCGGGCCGCATAAGGTAGTTCTGCTCGGCCAGCAGAAAGGCCGCGATACGAAAAGCCGTCAGTATCGGAATTTTGGCATGGCCAACCCCGAAGGTTATCGCAAGGCCCTGCGCCTGATGAAGCTCGCCGAAAAGCTCCGTAAGCCGGTGATTACGTTCATTGATACGCCGGGGGCGAACCCGGGCATGCATGCGGAGGAGTTTGGACAGGCGGAGGCCATCGCCCGCAACCTCTATGAGATGGCGCAGCTGCGGGTGCCCATCTTGGTGTTTATCATTGGTGAGGGGGCCTCTGGGGGGGCGCTCGGCATCGGTGTAGGGGACAAACTCTACATGCTGGAAAATACCTGGTACTCGGTGATTTCGCCGGAAAGCTGCGCGGCTATTCTGTGGCGCTCGTGGGAGTATAAGGAGCAAGCGGCGACGGCCCTGCATCTCTCTGCCCAGGACAATCTCGCCCTCGGTACCATCGACGAAGTCTTGCCGGAGCCGCTGGGCGGTGCCCACAAAGACCCTAAGGCCGTCTTCCAGACCGTGCGACAAAAGATCCTGGAGGACCTGCCGCCGCTCATGGCCCTGCCGCCTGAGGAGCTTGTACAGCGCCGCCTGGAAAAGTATAGCCGCATGGGTAAATGGGTTGAAAAACCATCCAAGACGTCATGACGCGCTTTACACCTTTGAAGATAAAAAACCTTCGGCCGGAGACGCCGGATGCTTTCACCCTCGTCCTGGAAAAGCCGCTCTCGGGCTTCTCCTACCTACCGGGGCAATACCTAACCATCCGCCCCACGATAAATGGCCAGAAGGTGCCCCGGGCTTATTCGCTCTCCAGCAGTCCCTACTTAGACGCTGACCTGGAAATCACTATCAAGCGCCTGCCAGGTGGGCTTGTCTCTAACTACATCTGGGAGCATGCTAAGCCCGGGGATACCATCGAGGTCTTTCCGCCGATGGGTAATTTTACGGTTCAGCCAAGTCCTGGCCGCAGCCTGCAGTACTTTTTCATTGCGGCGGGAAGCGGGATTACGCCCATCTTCGGCATGATTCGGTCTATCCTCTTTGCTGAGCCGAAGAGTAAGATTTTGCTTCTGTATGGGAGTCGGGACCAGGAGCATATTATTTTTCGGGAGCGGCTGGACGAGCTCATGCAGAAGTACTCGGATAGGCTGGAGGTTTTGCACACGCTAAGCCGGCCATTGCCTGGGTGGGAAGGGCGTGTTGGGCGCATTTCCCCAGAGTGGATTGTGGCAGAACTGGGGCGAATCCGTCAACGTCTTTTGCCCGTAGAAGTGTATCTCTGCGGTCCCACCGAGATGATGCAGATGGCCATAGAGACCCTTACAGCGGCGAAGGTTCCCAAGGAGAAGATTCACACGGAATACTTTTCGGCGCCCTTGCCCGAAGCGGTGCGGGCAGAGCCAGAGCTACCCGAGCAGGAAGCCGTGGCTATCATTAAGCTGGATGGGAAAGTGCATCGGGTGGTGGTGAAGCCGGGCCAATCGATTCTCCGGGCGGCGCAGGACGCTGGGCTGGATCCGCCTTATGCCTGTGAGGAGGGTATCTGCTGTACCTGCCGCGCCAAACTCTACCGCGGCCAAGTCCACATGGCTGTGCGTGAAGCCCTCTCCGACTGGGAAATTGAAAAGGGCTACATCCTCACTTGCCAGGCTGTTCCCCTCACACCTGAGGTAGAGCTGGAGTACGGCTAAGCGGATGCCATCCATAACGACTGCGCCTTTGCTGGGGAGCCATCCGATCCAGCCTTTGAGTTGGGAGGCTCACCTTCGCCGCCGGCTCTCGGCCTATATGCGGAAAGGCCCCCAACCCGCCCAGCGCGCCAAACTGTTTATGCGGTTTTATCCACCGCTGTTCTTTCAGCGGGTGGTACCTCTCTACATAGCCCCCGATTACAGTGTAGCGCACATCAAGGTCAAACGTTCCCTCCTAACCATCAACCTCAATGGCTCCTTTTTCGG
>JAPYWM010000162.1 GCA_028276345.1 Sphingobacterium sp. | reverse complement strand
TATAGGGGGCATTATGGTAGGCCCAGCGGGTACCTGCATCGGCCTTGTAAAGTAGGCAGGCAGGTTGGGTACAGTAGGGGTCGGGCACCTCATCATCGAGGCCGGTCGTCATGGTGAGCTGGTGACGAATGGTAATACGGGCTTCCTTTTCAGGTGGTGCCTGGGTCCAGCCCGCTCCAAGCCAGCGGACTGTGCTGTCCGTGATCCGCAGGTACCCCTCCTGCTGCGCTATCCCCACCAGAAAGGCCGTCAGTCCCTTCCCTGCTGAGGCCCAGTACCACACACTATCCCGCGTAAAGCTCCCAAAATACCACTCCAACACGATCTTGCCGTCCTTGAGGAGCAGGAAGGCCTTCGTGCGGTTCTGGGCCAAAAAGTCGTAGAGGGAATCCACCTGAGAGCGGTTCCACCCGAGTGTGCGCGGCGAGAGCGTATCCCACTCCTGCCCGGTCAGGGGCGGAAAGTACAACGACTGCCCCCAAACAAGTCCCCATCCCACGAATCCCCTCATCACCAGGTACAAGAAGGTAAGGTATCGCATGGTCAGTTAGTGGGCCGAAAGAACGGAACGTTTAAGGGGGCCCTGAGACGGGTTAATCAGAGGCGTTTTGCGTCTCGGCGGCGATCCACTGGAGGTAGCCAGGTAAGCCCCGCCCTAAGGGAATTTCTAAGATGGCAGGAGTCTGATAGGTGTGATGGGCCAGAATCTCTTTCTCTATGGTCGCATAGAGGTGGCGTGGGGCCTTAAGGATGAGGACGGCTTCTTCGGCTTTTTCGAGGGTGCCTTGCCACCAGTAGAGGGAACGGATAGGGGCGAAGATGTTCGCACAGGCGGCCAGGTGCTTTTCCAGTACGATTCGGGCCAGACGCTCAGCCTCTTCAGCGCTGGAAGCCGTGACGTAAATCAGGCAGTAGGAGGCTTCAGCAGGCTCCATGTTCCAAAGGTAAGGTACCTTTGCGTATCTTTGAGGATGCGCCGGATTATCATTGCCATTGACGGATATGTAGCCACGGGCAAAAGCACCACGGCCCGGGGCGTGGCAGCTCGGCTAAACTATCTACATATTGATTCGGGGGCGATGTACCGGGCGCTGGCCTGGCATCTTTTGGAGAAGGGAATCCGTACGGCTGAGGAGGCAGCCATTCAGGAGGTTCTGCAAGATTTTGCCATTCATTTAGAGCGGGAGGGGCAGGAGATGGTGGTGCATGTAGGGGATCGGCGGTTAGAGGAGGAGCTACGGCGACCCGATGTGGCATCGTTTGCCAGTGTGATTAGTGCGCTTCCCGCCGTACGGGAAAAGCTGGTATCGGAGCAGCGGCGCTTAGGTAGGGGCGGCGGCATCGTCATGGATGGTCGGGATATTGGTACGGTGGTTTTTCCGGAGGCGGAGCTGAAAGTCTTTATGGTGGCGGAGCTGGAAGCGCGAGCCCGGCGGCGGTACGAGGAGCTTCGCCAGCGGGGATACGACGTAACGTTGGAGGAGGTGAAGGCCGAAATAGCAGAGCGGGACCGGCGGGATGAGACCCGGCCTATTAGTCCCCTACGTCGGGCCCCCGACGCCCAAATCCTGGATACTACCCACCTTTCCATCCCGCAGCAGATTGAGCAGGTACTGGCTTGGGCACACGTCCGCATTTACGCGCCCCAACCCTCCTAAAAAATCCTTACTTTCGTCGAGTGCGACCCACAGTGACCATTAGCTCGCATTCGGGCTTCTGCTTCGGCGTGGTCTATGCCGTAGAAATGGCCGAGGCCTACCTGGCTGAGCACCCTTATCTCTACTGCTTAGGCGACCTCGTCCATAATGACGAGGAAGTTCAGCGCCTCAAAGCCAAAGGCCTTCGGATCATCAGTCATGCGGACCTGCCTAACCTGGATGGGGAGACGGTGCTTTTTCGGGCGCATGGGGAGCCGCCCCAGACGTATGAAGTGGCTCGCCAGCACAACATCCGCCTCTTAGACGCCTCCTGCCCCGTCGTCCTAAAGCTCCAAAATCGCCTGCGCGAAATAGACTTTCCCCACATAGAAATCATCCTGCTGGGCTCGCCCGGTCACCCCGAGGTGATCGGCCTCATGGGTCAGATTCACCAGGCTACCCTCCACATCGTCAGCTCTCCCGATGAGATAGACCAGATTTCGTTCGACCCTGAGAAGACCGTCTACCTTTTCAGCCAGACGACGAAGGCACCCGCCCTTTTTGAGGCCGTGAAGAATCGCCTTTTAGCCCGGCGGCCGGATGCCATTATTGCAGATACCCTTTGCCGGCAGGTCTCCAACCGGGAACCTCACCTGGCCACCTTCGCCAAAGAGCAGGACGTAGTCCTCTTCGTCTCCGGGAAAAAAAGCTCCAATGGCAAAGCGCTCTTCTCCGTCTGTCAGGCCGCTAATCCGCGCAGTTATTTCATCTCCAGCCCGGAAGAGGTAGACTTTACCTGGCTGGAAGGAGCCCAGAAGATCGGCATTGCTGGGGCCACCTCTACGCCCCAGTGGCTCATGGAAGCAGTCAAAGCTCATATTGAGACGTACTTTGACAGGAAAGCTGCGGCTGCTACTACTCAGTAGCTCCTTGCTGGCTCAAATTGCGGGGGGGTGGAGCTATGATTTTATGCGGCTGCCGCCCTCAGCCCGCAGTGCAGCGCTGGGAGGACTCGCCTATGGGGGTCCGTGGATAGAACCCAGCGCCCCTTTTCTCAACCCTGCGCTTCTGCGCCCGACCTACCACAATCGCATCTCCCTCTCCGTCCAGCCCTATCTGGCTGATATTACCCACACCACGCTCACATACGCCCGCTACTGGGAGGGGGTGGGGACCTTCTGGAGCGGCTTGCAGTATCTCAACT
Organism: Sphingobacterium sp.; assembly: GCA_028276345.1. GTDB lineage: Bacteria > Bacteroidota > Bacteroidia > SpSt-205 > SpSt-205 > JAPYWM01. The sequence continues at coordinate 795 of JAPYWM010000162.1, read as the reverse complement.
ACGGCACCCTACGAGCCGCCGACGAAGTGGGCAACCCCCTCGGTACCTTCCAAGCGTATGAAGGCGTGTGGTCTATCGGCGCCATGCGGGCCTTTGGCCGCTGGCAGGTCGGCATGAACCTCAAAGTCCCCTTCTCCGCCGTCAACATAGAAAGGTATCGCCGCATCGGCCTCGGAACAGATATCGGCATCCTCTACGAAGACACGGCCCGAGGGCTATCCGCAACGCTCGTGCTCTGGAGCTTAGGGACCGAACTCTACCGGCCCAATGGACGCCCCTTTGCGCAGCCTTTTCCCACGCAGATTCAGGCTACGGTGAGCTACAAGCTCCCCCATGCCCCCTTCCGGCTGCATTTAGGAACGGTTCATTTAGAGCGCTGGCGGCTCGCCGCCAATGACCCCCTCCAGCCTATCCAGTACGACATCACGGGTAATCCCATCCCACCGCCTCCACCTCGCTGGACCGAACACCTTCTGCGCCATATCATCGGCGGTGTAGAAATAGAATTTAGCCGGGCCTTCGTTGGGCGATTTAGCTATCATTTTCAGCGGCGGCGGGAACTGTCGCCGCGCGGGTCTTCAGCACTGGGAGGCGTAAGCTTCGGCGTAGGGCTGCACCTGCGAAAATGGGGTCTGGACTACACTTACACCCTGTTTTTCCGGCAGGCAGGGGCCCATACCTTCACGCTGTGGATGAGTCCTTTTCGCTCCGGCTCCCATGGCGCTCCATGAGGAAGAGCTGGCGCTTATCGCGCTGACGCAAATAGAGGGGGTAGGCGGCAAGGTTTGTCGGCGC
>JAPYWM010000161.1 GCA_028276345.1 Sphingobacterium sp. | reverse complement strand
CCGCTTACGACCGCCACATCGCCCGCAAAATCGGCTACGTCCTTGCCGGCGGCGACCTCACCGGCACCCAGTACGTGAGCGAAACCTACCTTCTGGACCTCGAACGCGAGGCCTTCCTCTCGCTCTGCGGAGAACGCCGCACCTTGGAGCGCATCCAACACATGCTCCAAACCGGCAAACCCCTGCGCAATTAGCCGAAAACTCCCCCTCCAGGCCCTGCTACTCATGAGTAGCGCCTGGACCCAAACCCTCAGAATAGGTTCCTGTACCGTGGAAGTGCGGGAGCCTATGGTGCCAGTGCGGCGTGTCTTAGTGCTCCTACCAGGCTGGAACTACACCCGGCGCTGCTGGTGTGACTCCAGCCGAATCTGCTCTCTGGCCCTCGCCAAAGGCTACCGACTCATCCTCCTGGAAATGGGCAAAAGCATCTACGCCTCGGCTACCTTCCCGGAAACGCGGCGTGACTGGCGCCCCTATCCCACTTTGCGCACGCTGCTGGATACCGTCTTCACAGCCCTCCAAGAAAACGGCTACCTCTGGCCGGGGCGGTCTTTCCTGATGGGTCTTTCTACCGGGGGACGGGGCGTGGTGATGATCTTGTCGCATACGGGGCAATTATTTCGGGCGGGGGCGGCGCTATCAGGCGACTTTGATCCGCATTTAGACCCGCGAGATGCGCTTCTTACTGGCTGGTACGGTCCCTATGGCCCCCGCTGGGAAAGCACCGATAACCCCCTTCGTCTGAGCGAGCGCATCCAGGTACCCCTTTTCCTCGCACACGGCCAGAAAGACCGCATCGTCCCCTACCAGCATTCCCGACGACTCTACCAGCACCTGAAAGCCAAGCGCCCCGACCTTCTGCTCGTTTACCGGGAAGTGCCGGATGCCGGACACGACTTCTCCTTCTGGGAAAGGGCTGGCGAGTGGGCCCTGACTTTCTTTGACGAACTATGACTGGAATGGACTGGTTAGCGCTTCTCATTGTCGCCCTGAGCGGGATCGTCTCGGTGGGCGTAGTGCTTCTCTTTTTCTGGCGGCGGGAAATGGCCGAGCGGGAAAAGCTCCTCTCCCATCAAGTGCTGCAAACTACCCTGCCCTTACGGCTCCAAGCGCTGGAGCGCGCCGCCCTCTTCTTAGAGCGCAACGACCCTAATCACCTCCTCCCCCGCCTCCAACCGCATCAGTTCCGCTCCACCAGCGACCTTATTCAGGTGATCGCCCAGGTCATACAGGAAGAGTACCTGCACAATGCCGCTCAGCAGATTTATACCGGGCCGCGAGTCTGGTGGGCCCTGCGCCAGGCGCGCCAACAGCTTCTATCTACCTTGCAGGAAACCCTCGCCGAACATCCCCCACAACAAACGCCCCCCCTCGTCTGGGTGGAAAAATTCAAAGAAAAATGGCGTGCCATCAGTCCCGACCCCTTCCAGACAGCCCTGATGCAAGTCCATGCCGAAATGCAACGCCTTCTCCGGCTGGAAGGCTAAATCTCCGTACTTTTGAATGATGGCGCTCTGGAGAAAAACCGGCACAACTGAAAGGGGACACGCTGATCACTCCCTATCAATAATCGGCGAAAGCACCCAGGTGGAGGGAGTCTTGGATGTTCCAGGTAACCTCCGGATTGAAGGCACATTTCGCGGGCGGGCGATCGTGGGGCACCGGCTGGTAGTCGCCGAATCCGCCCAGGTAAAAGGTACCTTAGAAGCCCGGGAGGTCCTGATTGCTGGGAGGTTTGAGGGAGAAATAAAAGGCAGCCAGCATGTAGAAATCGCCTCCACCGCCTACCTCAAAGGCACTATCCACAGCCAGAAGCTGGAAGTGCATAGCGGAGCCACGCTCCTCCTCACCTGCCAGGTCGGCGACATCCAAGATACCCCACCCTCCCCTGACCGCAATGGCACCTCTCCTAAGCCCGAGCCGCTGACTAAAGACGCTACCCCCCACACACTCCCCAAGGGCAAACACAAATAAGCCTGCTTTTCCGCCCGAACCCCGCCAGTTCGTACCTTCGTGCGGATTGGAGATGCGCTTACGCTCCCGACGCCAGCTTAGTTCACTCCTCGTTTTATTCCCAGCTCTGGCAGGCTGCAGAAACGAGAAGCCTCCCCTTCCGCCGGGGTGGGAAGCGCTTCGTAAGGCTTTTCCTTTGCAGGAGGCGTACCGATATCGGCTTACCTGGGTGGGGGCAGATAGCGCACAGGGAACTATTGAGGCGGATACCCTTCGCCAGATCCTCCTCGCGGATACCCTCTGGTGGGTACTCAAAGGCCATGTCCAAGCAGAATGGGCCTCGCTTAGTCAACCTACCCCCAATCGCCTCACTTGCGAAGAGGCCTACCTCCTCCCCCAGACCGGCCTAATCAAAGCCTATCGCACAGTCCGCGTAACCACAGCCACCGGCGAAATCTTAGAAACCGATGAGCTGTGGTGGGACCGCACCTCTGGCCGCCTTCAGGCCCCTGGCTGGGTACGCCTCCAAACCCCCAAAGAAGAAGTGCGCGGCTATACGCTGGAATCCACCAACAACCTCCGCTCTTACAAGCTGCGCCGTATCCAAGGCCGCATTCAGAACCCTACCCTATGATCTGGGGCGTCGTCCTTTTCGCAGCCCTGGCGCTGAGTGCATTCTTTTCAGGCAGTGAAATAGCTTTTTTCAGCACTTCGGCTATCGAGTGGTCTATCTTTCGGCGGAGACACCCCCGCCTCTGGCGCTTCTCAGCTTCCCTCCATCAGGCTCCCCGTCGGCTCCTTCTGACCCTCCTCACTGGCAATAATCTCGCGCTGGTACTCTTCGGGTGGGCTTTCAGTACGCTTTTGCAAAAGCTCCTCGGTTTAGACGAGACCGCCCGCCTCTGGGTAGATACCGGTCTCGGCACCCTGATCCTCTTTTTAGCAGGCGAGTACTTCCCGAAAATCTTCGCCTATCGGTGGCATAGAACGCTTTTGCCTGGTCTCCTGCCGCTGCTCACCGCTACGTACTGGCTACTCTTCCCGATTATAGAGCCGCTTTATCAGCTCCTGGAAAGCTCCTTTCGTCGCCTGGGCATTTCGGCCGCCGCAGCAGAAAAAATTACCGGCCGTGCCACCCTACTCTCAACTATCGCTCAGGCCAGCGAACCGGAGTTTCGTGAGATTCTCGCTAATGCCCTCCACCTTCGCGAAACCCCCGTACGAGAAATCATGGTCCCCCGGCACGAGATCGCCATGATAGAAATCAGTGCTTCCCCCGCTCAGGCCGTAGAAATGCTCAGAAAAACAGGCTTCTCTCGCCTCCTGGTCTACGAAAAAAACCCGGATCAGGTGCGTGGATATGTGTACATCCGGTCGCTTTTGCAATCGCCACCGGATTTGCGTGCCATCTTGCAGGACGTGATAGCCGTCCCCGAATCCATGCCCGCTTCCAAGCTCCTGGAGCTTCTGGTGCAACAAAAGCGCAGCCTGGCTATCGTCGTGGATGCTCGGGGGGGGCTGGCTGGACTCGTCACGACCGAAGACCTGGTAGAAGAGGTTTTCGGCGAAATCCAGGATGAGCATGACCGAGCTGAGCCCTTCCTCAAGGAAGAAGCTCCAGGAACCTACCTCGTAGAAGGCCGGTGGGAAATAGAGGCCATCAATAAAAAGTTAGGCCTGGCCCTCCCCAGCGAGAATGCCGTGACCCTATCCGGCCT
>JAPYWM010000010.1 GCA_028276345.1 Sphingobacterium sp. | reverse complement strand
CCCAGCCGGTGCCCGTGTGACAGGAAGAACCGCAGGCCCCGGTAGGTGGTGAGGTAGGGGTCTGGCAGCCTGCGCAGGCCGATTTCGGACTCCAGGTAGCCGGTGAGCCACTGGTCGTGGTTGCCGGGCATAAAGTAGATGGGGAGGCCCGTATCGCAGAGATGGGCGAGGGTGCCCAGGAGCCGCACACTACCTTTGGGGACACAGCGCCGATATTCAAACCAAAAGTCCCAGATGTCGCCCAGCAGGTATATAGCGGCCGCGTGGGGGGCTACTTCCTGCAGCCAGGCGAGAAAATACCGCTCACGGGACCGACTTGCTGCTTCCGAGGGGATGCCCAGATGGAGATCGCTAACGAAAAAGAGTTTTTTTCCGGGGGGCTGGTCTGGTGGGTAGAGGGGGGGCAGAGTCATGAAGGCGTAGGCGCAGGCTCTGGATGAGGTTTGGTAGGACGGGGGCCAAGGAGGGCCTCTACCTCTTCCTGGTAAAGCACCTCTTTCTCCAAGAGTCGCTGGGCTAAGGCATGCAGAAGGGAGAGTTTCTCCTGCAAGAGCTGTTTGGTTCTCTCGTAGGCGGATTGCAGAATATGCTGGACTTCGGCGTCAATAAGGCGGGCGGTTTCTTCGGAGTAGGGCTTTTGGAAGGAAAATTCTTCCGTATTCGGGCGGAAGGCGATGTGGCCTAAACGAGACATACCGTACTGGGTGACCATAGCGAAGGCGAGCTGGGTGGCCCGCTCGAGATCATTTTGGGCCCCGGTGGAGATATCGCTAAAGATTATCTCTTCGGCGGCTCGTCCGGCGAGGGTCATGCTAAGCACGTCCAGCAGCTGGGCTTTCGTGTAGAGATACTGCTCTTTGGGCATGTACTGGGCGTAGCCCAGCGCGGCGATGCCCCGGGGAATGATAGAGACTTTGACGAGGGGGTCAGCATGGGGGAGGAACCACCCCGCAATCGCATGACCGGACTCATGGTAAGCGACGATATTGCGCTCTTCGGGGGAGATGACCTTGCTACGGCGCTCGAGGCCGCCGATGACCTTATCTATGGCCTCCTGGAAGTCTGCCATCGTGATAGCAGGGCGGTCTTTGCGGGCCGCAATAAGCGCCGCTTCATTACATACATTGGCAATATCCGCGCCCACAAAGCCCGGCGTCTGGAGGGCCAGCTTATGCACATCTACATCGGGTGCGACGAGGAGGTTTTTCATGTGCACCCGGAAGATGGCTTCACGCTCTTTGACATCGGGCCTGTCAATCATGATCATTCTGTCGAAGCGGCCAGGCCTTAGAAGAGCTGGGTCCAGGACATCGGGGCGGTTTGTGGCGGCGATGACGATGATGCCCGCATCGGTGTTGAAGCCGTCCATTTCTACGAGGAGCTGGTTGAGGGTATTTTCCCGCTCGTCGTTGGAGATAGGGACGGAAGTCCGGCTACGGATGCGCCCGACGGCATCTATTTCGTCAATGAAGATGATACAGGGGGCTTTTTCCTTAGCCTGGCGGAAGAGATCGCGTACGCGGGCGGCCCCTACGCCTACGAACATCTCCACGAAGTCGGAGCCGCTAATACTGAAAAAGGGCACGCCGGCTTCGCCGGCTACGGCTTTGGCGAGGAGGGTTTTACCGGTGCCAGGTGGGCCTACCAGGAGTACCCCTTTGGGGATTTTACCACCTAAGCGGGTGAATTTCTGGGGATTTTTGAGGAATTCGACGATCTCCTGAACTTCCTGTTTGGCTTCTTCCAAGCCAGCCACGTCAGCGAAGGTGATATTGACTCGGTTGCCACCCTCAAAAAGCGCGGCCCGGCTGCGCCCGATGGAGAAGATACCTGTGGGGCCACCGCCGCCAGCGCCCCGTCCACCAATCCGCTGCATGAAGAACACCCACAACGCAATCAAAATGACAATGGGCAGCACATATTGCAGGATGATCAAAAGATAGTCGGTTCGTTCCACGACATAGTAGGGTATGCGTTTTTGCTGGAGAAGCTCTTCCAGCTTTTCGGCAGAGACGACGCGGAAGGTGAAAGGGGCTACACCCCAGAGGCGTCGGCGCTCACGCCGCTGGATTTCTGCCAGCTCGCGGGCTTCAGGGGTGAGATAGACTTCGGCCAGGTCTTTGTTGACGATCACTACTTTATCCACGAGGCGGCGCTCCACCCACTCTTGAAACTCCATGTACGTGATAGGTACATTAGCCTGTTGGTCCGGTACGATAAAGAAGGACACGACAATCAGGCCAAAGAGAAGCAGGTAGAGCCAGTAGAGGTTGAAACCCGGCCCTCGCGCGGGACGCTTCGGATTTTCCATATTGGCTATGGTTACAACAAAGATAAGGCGCTTTGGGTCGATCATGGGAGGGCAAACTGCTGGAGCTTTGTTACCTTTGCCGAGCGCCCGGATGGCGGAATAGGTAGACGCGCCAGTCTCAAAAACTGGTAGAGGAAACTCTGTGCCGGTTCGAGTCCGGCTCCGGGCACTTGTGGCGTTGGCTTCGCCGCTTGGCTTTCTTTGTCGTTGTGCTAATAGGGGGGGGGCTTCTTGGCTTACGCCTCTTTTTAGCCAGTGAATATGGTAGCCGGCATGTGCGGTTTCTGCTGGTGGCGGGGCTTTCACAGGCGCTCGGGACTGATGTCCGGCTGGGAAGCATCCGCTTAACTGGCCTGGCTACGTTAGAAGTACACGACCTATCTGTCGACGACTATACCTGCGAGCCGCTTTTGCGGGTTGCGGCCCTTCGCCTACACTGGCGGCCTGGCCTTTTCTGGCAGGGCTTCTGGAAAGGCACCCTCCTTATCCCGCTCTCCACCGTGGAAATAGACCAACCCCGGGTTTATCTCTACCACGAGCGGGTCACAGGCCTGCTAAACCTGGACCGGCTTTTTCCGCCCGATACTACCTCCTCCGCCCCTGCTGAGCAGCCTATTCATTTTCGCATTCCCCAGCTCATTATCCGGGAAGGTAGTTTCATTTTTCGTGATTCTACGGCTGCCGACACTGACCTGCTGGTACGTAGGGGGTTTATGAACTACGCCAACCTCCAGCTGGCCCACCTCAACCTCACCGCCAGCATAGAAAAGCATGCCGACCGCCTTTTTGCTTATGTGAAGCACCTGGAAGTTTCCGATACAGCGGCGGGCGTGAAGCTGGACAGCCTGAGTCTGGTACTACGGGCTTATTCGGATAGCACGGTCGTGGATTATCTCTTTTTGCGTACGGGAAGCTCTCGCCTGATAGGGGCCGGCAAATTTCTCCAAGAAGGCCTGGATAAGCTATTTCGGAATACCGACACCAAGCAGTTTGTGGCTACAATAGATGGGGTGGTGGGATGGCGCGATGTATCGGCCTGGAGTGGGGACTCGCTGCCACTGCGGGGGGTGTGGCGGGTAGAGACGGCGTTGTTTGGTGATCTTGTACGCTTTCGGTGGAAGCGGCTCCGCATAGAGACGGGTGAAGGGTTTTTATTGGAGACGGCGGGGGAAATCTGGCATTACGCTCGGCCGAGGGACCTATACTGGGATGTGCGGCTGCAGCGGGGTTTGGTATCGCTATCGGCATTAGGGGCGGCGATTCCCGAGGCATCTGGCTGGCCCCAGGCGTGGGATACGCTGCGAGTCTGGTCAGTGACCGGGCGCAGTGTGGGGTCTTTGTACAGCTACTGGTTTACGGGCCAGCTGCCTGGAGTAGAGGTGGTTTACGCCATGGAGAAGGTCGCTAATACCTGGAGCTGGGGCGGAAAAGCCCGCTTCAGAGGCTGGCGTGTATCTGACCTTGTCCCTGCGCTGCCTATTCAAAATGTGTATGGGGAGGTCGCGCTACGTGGTCTAAGCTTTGACTTCGAGCGGTGGTCAGGTACGGCACAGGCCACGCTGTCCGGGGTGTATGACACGATTGACGTTCGTCAGCTTACCCTGTCTGCGGAGGCGGATAGTGGGGTGTGGCAGGGTGAAGCGACCCTTCAAAGTGCTCTGCTGTCTGTGATCCTTCGGGGGGCGGTTCGGCTCGAGGGGGCCCCATTATTCCAGATGGCCGGGGAGGTGAGGAGGCTTTCGGCGGCGTTCTGGGGTGGGGTGGGGAGCTTGTCGGGGCAGTTTCAGTCTCATATACGCGCTCCCAGCTGGAAAAGGCTTCAAGGGCAGGTAGCATTCCAGCAGCTCATCTGGCAGCGGCCGGATACGACTTTGCCACTTGGGGACTTAACTATTCAGCTCGCCAGCAATAGTTTTTCTCAACTTGCTCTCTCTGCCGAGGGATGGGAGGCCGGCTTAGTGGTCCAGGCGGACTGGGGGCAGTTCATCGAGGAAGTGCAGGAGATAGCCGCCGCGACTGAGCGGTGGTCGCAGAAGAAAACCCCACCTGTACTGCCTGACAGCGTGAAGATAGCGCCTTTTAGCTTGTGGTTGCGGCTGCATGAGCGGGGGGGATGGTGGTGGCCTCGTTTGGCTGGCCTTCCGAGTAGTGCCGATGGCGGGAGAGCCGAAGTTACCCTTTCGGTAAGTCCGGATGGATGGCGGCTCGTCTCCGAGATAGATTCGATCATCTTGTCGGCCGGCGACCTCCATGGAATCCGATTGAAAGCGGAGGGACAGTGGCAGAACTTCTGGCCTTTTACGGCCAATCTGACGATTGCGTATGGTGAGCAATATCTGCTTTTTCGGGAGTTATCGGTGGGACTGAGAGGGGCTTATCCGGAGGGCTCTTTTTGGGTAGCCTCTCAGATTGGGCGGCAAGATTCTCTTCGTTTGCGGGGGGCGTGGTACTGGCCTGGGGGTTCTGACCTTCGGGTCGGGCTGGAATCGGGCGGTTCTTTCTTTACGTTGGCGGGAGAGCGCTGGGATTTCGCTGAGCCAGCCGCGTTGACCCTTTCCGATAGCATGATTATCTGGCAGGCCAGTGCTTGGTCGTCTCGCGCTAAGCTGGCAAGTCAGGGAAGTGCTTCGGAGTCTTTCGTGGAGGCGGAAAACCTCCCCCTTCGTCCGCTGCTGGAAATCTTAGGTGAAGACTGGCCGCTGGAAGGACTTTTTTCTTTGCGCTGGCAGCAAGGTCTGCACCCCCTTTTATCTGTGCGGATAGACAGTTTAGTGTATGCGGGGCGGTCGTATCCGGCGTTTCGGCTTGTAAGCCAGCCCCAGGCCGATACACTGCCTATCCAGCTCTCCTGGGGGGAAGCGGTCAATGGTACAGGCTACTACGTCCTTACCGATACGGTGTCTCCCCTTTTTCTGAGACTTTCCGGCCATTTTCCAGCTGATTGGCTTGCGCCGTTCGTCAATGAGTACGTAGAGGGCCTTGGTGGATATTTCCGCTTTTCTCGCCTTATTGTGAAGGGTTCGCTATCCCATCCCAAGCTCATCGGTGATATACTGCTGGATAAAGCGCGTGCCTATATTCCCTTCCTAAGGCTTGCCTATGTGGCGGATGGCGTTCTCAAGTGCCGGGGTGATACGGTGCAGGTCCTGCGCCTGCCTTTGATCGATCCGAACCAGAAAGTGGCCTTGTTGGATGGGTATATCGCGCTGGGTGATTGGACCCGGCCTTATCTTGATCTGGCTCTCCAGGTCCAGGAAGGGCCTGTTCGTTTGCTCTCTACGCGGACTTCTGCCGAGGCTTATTTATATGGCGAAGCGCTGGTAGAGCAGGGGGAGCTGCGCTTTATGGGGCCATGGGAGGCCGTAGAGGTGCGGGGATTTGTGCGTTTTGCGGAGGGTACAGCCCTCACCCTGCCGGTGGAAAATTATCTCCGGAGTGAGCGGCGGAGTTATGTGCGCTTTGTAGGGCGCACAGATACCCTACGGCCTATTTTGAAGGCGCCTACGGGCTTATCGCTCTGGGTCGGTCTTTTCTCGGCGCCTGGGGCCCGGTTTCGGGTGCTGTTTGATTCGCGCACAGGGGATGAGATTGTCGCCAGTGGGAGCTCTAATCTCTTTCTTCGCATTACCCCCGAGGGCGACGTGAATATCGTCGGCTCCTATGAAGTAACCGCCGGCGAGTATCGCCTAAGTCTACGGGGCATCGTAGGGCGAACGCTTCAGATCGAGCCGGGCAGTCGTATCACCTGGGATGGCGATCTCTACCAGGGGCGTCTCCAGATTAGTGCCACCTATAAGGCCTTTACCTCCCTCCGGATGATTGACTCTACCTATACTGCTACGCTTCCTGTGGAGGTGCGGCTTCTGATGGGGGGGACGCTGCTGAGCCCGGAGCTCCGTTTTCTGGTGGATATTCCCAACCTCACCGGGAATCCCTCTCCGCTGATTACGCTTTTCCTGCAGCGCTTGCAAAACGACGAGCAGGAACGTAATCGGCAGGTTTTTGCGCTGCTGGCCTTAGGGACCTTTCTGCCGCCGGAACAAGGTCTCACCGCCAGCCAGACCACGAGTGGGGTGAATACGACGCTCTCGGAGTTTCTCTCGGCGCAGCTGTCGGGGCTGTTGGGGCAGGTGGTGGGCCAGCAGGTGGGCATCGGCTTTAGCGTGGGCCAGTGGAATGAAATCTCTACCCAGGTGCGCCTCTCCTTAGGTGGGCGGCTCACCATCCAGCGGGAGGGCGTCTTGATAGCGCCCGGCCAAAACAGCCCCACCCTGGGCAACCTCTCCGCCCGGTATCGCCTCCTACCACCCCGCATCACCAGTCCCACCCAGCTCCAGCTCGAAGCCGAAGCCTTCAACCGCCAGACTTTTTTCGGGGGGTCCTTTGGGACGACTACCCAAGGGCTGGGCCTGAGCCTGCGTAAAAGCTTTTTCTTGCCCACCCGCCGAAAAAGACGCCAACCCCAGTAAAGTGCTACCTTTGAAACATGCGCAAAGTGGGCCTTGTTCTGGCGGCTGCGCTGCTGGCAGGCTTTTTAGGCGGTACGGCCGCCGGCTTCTGGATGAGCAAGCGCCAGGCTTCTGCGCGGCAGACACCGGTGGTTTATCTCCCGCTTCGGGAGGCGCGGTATCAGGGGCCGTCAGAAGGGGGCTTTGTGGAGGCGGCTCACCGCGCTACGCCTTCCGTCGTGTTCATCCGGGGATACAGCGAGCGCATGGCGGGCGAAGACTTCTGGAGCTTTTGGGGCCTGTGGATGCCCCGCTCTCAGTCCGTCTATACCGCCGGCTCTGGCGTCGTCTGGTCGAGCGACGGATACATCGTGACCAACTTCCATGTGGTGCGGGATGCCCAGCGCATCCTGGTGTCTTTTCCGGATAAACGTACGCTCGAAGCGGAATATATCGGCGGCGATGCCAACGCCGACTTGGCCTTGCTCAAAGTCAAGGCTACTGGCCTACCCCCTCTTCCACTCGCTAATTCCGACTCCATCGCGATCGGCCAGTGGGTCCTCGCTATTGGCAACCCCTACAACCTCACCTATACCGTTACAGCTGGCATCATCAGCGCCCGGGGCCGCAATCTCAACCTCCTCCGGGGGCCTTTGCCTATTGAGAGTTTCATCCAGACGGATGCCGCCATCAATCCCGGCAATAGTGGTGGCGCGCTCGTAGACCTATCAGGCCGACTGGTCGGCATCAATACCGCCATTGCTTCCCGTACAGGCTCCTATGTGGGGTATGGTTTCGCCATCCCGGTCAATATCGTGAAGAAAGTCGTGGCGGACCTGCAGGAGTTTGGGGTGGTGCAGCGGGCGTTTCTCGATGCAGATGTGCAGGACCTTCCGGAGGAGGGGCCTACGACGGCTTCTCCAAGCGAGCTGTCGGGGCTCTTTGTGAAAGCGGTCTATCCGGGTGGCGCGGCTGAAAAGGCAGGGTTACGCCCCGGCGACCGCATTCTAAAAGTGGACGGCCATCCGCTCCAAATGCAGGCTGAGCTCGCTGAAAAGCTTGCGCAAAAGCGCCCCGGGGATAAAATTCGCCTCACCTACAAGCGTGGGGAGCAGATTTTAGAAACTACCGCTACCCTCACTAACGAAGATGGCGAGCCGGTGCTCCTGCGTCGTAAGTTCTACCGCTCCGACGCCTTGGGCGCTGACCTCGTTCCCATCAGCAAGCGAGAGGCCACAGAACTGGGGATACGACGCGGTATTCGCATCACTAACCTCCGAAATGGCCTCCTGGCCCAGATGGGCCTGCAAGAAGGCGTCATCATCATCGCTGTCAACCGCTACACGCCCGAATCCCCCGAAGAGCTGGAAAAAATCCTTCTCAGCAGCCGGGGCCGTCTCGTGATTGAGGGCGTGGATGCTTATGGGAAGCCCTTTATGTACAGCTTTTTCCAGCGGTGAATTGGCCTGAGGCGTTTGCGGCGCGGATGCAGGCCCGCTTGGGGCCCGAGTGGGAGGCCTTTCAGGAAGCGCTGGCAAAACCGCCCCGCACCACTATCCGCCTTCACCCCGAAAAGGGAAAACACCTCTATCCCGAGGCGAGCCCGGTGTCCTGGCATCCGCGGGGACGGGTGCTTGCGGAGCGGCCCAACTTCGCGCTGGAGCCGGCCTGGCATGCGGGCGCCTACTATGTGCAGGAAGCTTCCAGCATGAGCGTGCGGGTCTTTTTGCCGGAGCGGCGTCCCCTCCGCGTGATAGACCTGAGTGCTGCCCCCGGCGGCAAAAGCACCCTCCTCTTGGACGAGCTGGGCCTGACCGGTGGGCTTCTGATTGCTAATGACCCGGATTCCCATCGGCGGGCCGCCCTCGCCGAAAACTTAGCGCGCTGGGCCATCCCAGCCTACCTTATCACGGGCCGAGACCCCGCCTGGTGGGCAGAGCACTATACCAGTGCCTTTGATGTGGTTTTGCTGGATGCGCCATGCAGTGGCGAAGGCCTCTGGCGAAAAACCCCTTCGCTATCTCAGACCTGGCGCCCCGAGGAGGTGCACTTCTGTAGCCGGCGCCAACGGCGCCTCCTATCCGCCGCGAAAACCCTCGTCGCACCAGGCGGGCATCTCATTTACTCTACCTGCACGTTTGCCCCAGAGGAAAACGAAGATAACCTATCGGCCTTCCTGGCGGAGGACCCGGAATGGTTTCCCCTTCGCTGGGCGGACCATCCCCCCCAGGTCGTGGAAATCTCCTACGCTGGCGGCGGCTGGGGGTATTACTTTTATCCGCACCGCACCATCGGCGAGGGGTTCTTCCTCTCTGCCTGGCAAAAAAAGCCCGCCCCCGCTCGGCGAGCGCCCGCCAAATACAAAGCCCCTCCTGCGCTGCGTCCGGTAAAACGCCCACCCCTCCCCATAGAAGGCCCACTCGTTTTCTTTCAGCAGGGCGAAACGATATCCACGCTTACAGAGTCTGCCTATAGGCTTCTCCTACCCGGCATAGAAAAAATGGAAGCCCTCCCCCTCTGGCGCCATCATAAGCCCTCTCATGCGGCGGCGCTCCTGCCGGCTCTGGTCGGCGAGGAGCTACCTACTTATGAGCTGAGTGCGGAAGAGTTTTACCAGTATTTGCGGCGGCAACCGGTGGAGCGGGCATTAACCGACGCTTACGGGCGTGCTGTGCGAGCAGGCTTTCCGATAGGGTGGCTCTATAAGGGGCGCCCCTCCCTTCCCAGACCTTACTTGAGCTCGTAATACCCCTCTCGCTCTTCAATCCGAAGCCGCGACTCCCGTTCCCACACCCGCACGAGTTCCTCGTAATCCTCCAGCTCTTCATCCTCCGTCCCCCGATATAAGATGATTTGCAAGGACGTCCCCATGTCTAACAAAAGCTTCACCAGCTGCCAGAGAGATTTTCGGGCGGCGGAGTTGATGTAAGTGAGCTCAAGGTGGAGCTCCAGGGAGGGGACGTGGTTTTTCTGGATATTTTCGCGCAGAAACTCGATGATAGGCGCAAAGAACTCGGTAGCATTTTCGGGGAAGCAGGCTCCCCTGAGAAGGATATTACCCTTGGTGAGGTCGATCTGCACCTCAGGGGTGTGGAGGGTAGAGGCTACATGAAAATGCATCCTTAGGCAAAGGTACGAGCTATGAGAGATTTTTGGGAAGGGAGCGTGGTAGGCCAAGAGCGCTTTGATCCCAAAGTAGGCGGGCGGCTCCCTGGGATAGGCCCGCATGGAGCTTATGTCTGTCTTATCTTTGAAGCATGACGCGTCGGGGATTTCTGTCGCTGGGCGTAGGGCTTTTTACCGCCCGCCTTTTGGGAAAGGAGAAGACTTTTCAGGCGCTTCCGCTAAAAGACGTGCAGAGCCTGCCTGAGGAAGATTTCTGGGAGTGGGTACGATTTCAGTTTCCTCGCCATCCCACGCTGCTCAACCTCAATAATGGCGGTGTCTCCCCGCATCCCAAGCCGGTGGAGGAGATGCTAGGGCGCCTCGAAGCGGCAGCTAACGAAGCCCCTGCTTACGTCATGTGGCGGGTACAGGATAAAAAGGAGCCTTTGCGACAGCGTCTTGCTGAACTGTCCGGTGCTGACCCCGAGGAAATTGCTCTCGTTCGAAACACCACCGAAGCCCTCGAGACCGTGATATTCGGGCTGGACCTACGGCGGGGCGATGAGGTCATTGCCGCCGAGAGCGACTATCCCAGCATGATGGCCGCCTGGCAGCAGCGGGAAGCCCGTGACGGCATCAAAGTCCGCTGGCTCCGTCTTCCCCTGCCCACCGACGACGAAGAGGCGCTCATTCGCCCTTACTTGGAGGCTATCACGCCGCGTACCCGCGTCTTGCACCTGACGCACCTCATCAACTGGACCGGGCAGGTGGTTCCGCTGGCCCGCCTATGCGCCGAAGCCCGCCGACGGGGCCTCTTCACGATTGTGGATGCGGCGCACAGCTTTGCGCATTTAGTGTATCGGTTTTCGGAGCTGGGGTGTGATGCGATTGGGGTAAGCCTGCATAAGTGGCTCTGTGCGCCCTTCGGGACAGGTCTCCTCTACGTGCGCAAAGAGAAAATCCGCGAGGTGTGGCCCCTTTTTGCGGCGCCGGCGGACCGCAAAGCCGATGACATTCGGAAGTTTGAGCACTTGGGCACCCGTTCCATCCCCACTGAGCAGGCGATTCATGCCGCGATAGACTTTCATGAGGCTATCGGGGCGCAGCGAAAGTATGAACGTCTGGTCAGCTTACGGCGCTATTGGCTGCAAAAAGCTCTGGAAATCCCTGGCATACGTAGCCTTACACCCGATAAGCTCGCCGGGGGACTATCCACTATCCAGATGGAGGGCTGGGAACCCACCCGTCTCGCCGACTACCTTCTGGAAAAGCATCAGATTATTACCACCGCCATTGACTGGAAGGGCATCCAGGGCCTGCGGGTGACGCCCCACGTCTATACGCGCTTTTCCGAGCTGGACCGGCTGGTAGAAGCGCTGTGGAAAGCCCGGCGGGGATAGGAGACTAACTCGTACCTTTGCCTATGCGTCCCGGAGAGAAGTTCGCCCATAGCAATGGCACGCTGACGGCGGTGCGCCGAGAGAAGTCCGAGTTTGGAGAGCTGGTTTTTGCGGGGGAGGTTTTGCGGCAGTATCTCTCAGACTCTGCGTTGGAAGGTTTACGCCGGTGGGAAGAGGGAGAGCCTATATCGCTGGCGCTGGCGGATGAGATTGCTAATGGCATGCGGCAATGGGCCGAAGACCGCGGCGCGACGCACTACACGCACTGGTTTCATCCCCTCACCGGTCTCACCGCCGAAAAGCACGAGGCCCTCTACGAAGTGATAGACGGCAAGCCCCTCTATGCGCTCAATGGCAGCGAACTCCTGCAGCAGGAACCCGATGCGTCTTCTTTTCCCAGTGGGGGGCTGCGCAGCACGTTTGAAGCGCGCGGCTACACGGCCTGGGACCCCACCTCCCCGCCATTCATCTATGGCCACACCCTCTGTATCCCCTCCGTTTATATCTCCTTCACGGGGGAAGCCCTGGACTACAAAGTCCCCCTCCTGCGTTCCATAGAAGCGCTGAGCCAAGCCGCCCTGCGCGTGCTGAGGTACTTCTTGCCGGGCGTGCGGCGGGTCACGCCAACCCTCGGGATTGAACAGGAGTTTTTCCTGATAGACCGGGCGCTTTACTGGCGGCGGCCAGACCTCTATCTCACGGGCCGGACCCTTATCGGCGCCCCTTCACCCCGCGGACAGCAAATGGAAGACCACTACTTTGGCTCTATTCCGTCCCGCGTTCTGGCTTTCTTTGAAAAGTTAGAACGGGAAGCCTGGCGGCTGGGCATCCCCCTCAAAACCCGCCACAACGAAGTCGCCCCTGCCCAGTACGAGTGCGCCCCCACCTTTGAAGACATCAACATCGCCATTGATCACAACCAGCTCCTCATGGACCTCATTCAGCGGGTAGCGGCCGAACACGGCCTCGCCTCCCTCCTCCATGAAAAGCCCTTCGCTGGCATCAACGGCTCCGGCAAACACAATAACTGGTCCCTCCGCACCGATACCGGCATCAACCTCCTTTCTCCCGGCAAAACAGCCAAGGACCAGTTCCGCTTCCTGGTCGTGCTGAGTATCATCCTGCGGGCTATTCATCGGCATGCAGCCCTCCTAAGGGCGACTTTTGCCACACCGGGCAACGAACACCGCCTGGGCGGCAACGAAGCCCCGCCCGCCATCCTCTCCGTCTTCTTAGGCGAAACCCTCTCAAAAGCCATAGACACGATTGAATCTACGGCCACCCAGCCCCCCATCGCCGAAAAACAACCCATGCCCCTCGCTATCCCCAAAATCCCCGCCGTCTTCCGGGACAATACCGACCGTAATCGAACCTCGCCGTTCGCCTTCACGGGGAATAAGTTTGAGCTGCGGGCCGTGGGCGCCTCGGCGCACTGCGCCCCAGCCATGATCGTGCTCAATGCCGCTGTAGCCGAAGCCTTCCACGACTTTGCCGATGCTGTGGAGGCCGCCCTCAAAGCCGGCAAGTCCCGCCAGCAGGCCCTCTTCGAGACCATGCGGGCCTTCTTCGTGGAAAGCCGCGCCATCCGCTTCGATGGCAATAACTACAGCGCCGAGTGGGTCGCCGAAGCCCAGCGCCGTGGCCTGCCCGTCACCTCCAGCACCCCAGAAGCCCTCAAAGCGTATATATCTCCGTCCAGTCGTCAGCTCTTCACCCGCCTCCACGTCTTCTCCGAGACCGAACTCCACGCCCGCTATGAGGTCCGCCTCGAACGCTATGTCAAAGCCCTGCGCATAGAACTAAACGCCCTTCGTAGCCTGGTACGCCAGCATGTTTTACCAGCGGCCTTCCAGTACCAGATGACTATTGCTCAGGCCGCCTTACAGGTGAGCCAGGCCCTGGGCGGAAATCCTCCCGAGCCGCAAAAGTCCCTGCTGAAAACGATCCAGACGCATATTGATACCCTTCATGCGGGGCTCGAGGAAGCGGAGCAGGTGGAGCGCCTGATTGACGAGACGTCAGAGGTGCATGCGCAGGCGGAATTGTGTTATGAGCGGGTGCGGCCGCTTATGGAGCGTATGCGCCAGGCGTGCGATGCCTTAGAGCAGCTTCTGCCGGCAGGGGCTTCGGGGCTCCCCTCCTACGCCGAAATGCTCTTTTACTTGTAGGCGAGGCGTTGGGGGCGGCGGCCCCTCCCCCCTACACGTTTAGCTTCCCGGGCCTCTACCAGTAGCGCACCTCCGGATACAAATACGCCCGCACATAGGCTCCCACCCCCTCCCGGACAGTGTGAAACGGTCGCGTATACCCCACAGACCGGAGCTTCCCCATGTCTGCCTCCGTGAAATATTGGTATTTCTCCCGAATCACCTCCGGCATGTCTATAAAGCGAATGCGGGCCGGCCGTCCAAGCGCTTGAAAAAGCGCCTGGCCAAGCTCTAAAAAAGTCTCCGCCTTCCCCGTACCTAAGTTGTAAATACCGGAGGGCACTTCCCGCTCGAGGAAAAAGTACAGCACGTCCGCTACGTCCTTCACGTAGATAAAGTCGCGTTTTTGCTCGCCGTCCTTGTACTCGGGCCGGTAAGAGCGGAAAAGCCGAAGCTCATTTTCCTGAAGGATTTGCAGCAGTCCCCGGTAAGCTACGCTGCTCATGGGGCCTTTGTGGTATTCGTTGGGGCCGTATACGTTGAAGAACTTGAAGCCGGCCCAGCGGGGGGGCTTGTGGGGCTGGGCAATAGCCCACAGGTCAAATGCATGCTTGGAACGGGCATAGGCATTCAGCGGCTGGAGAAGGGGGAGGCGGCTTTCCTCATCGGAGAAGCCCTGCGAGCCATCCCCGTAAGTAGCGGCACTGGAAGCGTAAAAGAAGGGTATCTGGTACTCGGTGGCGAGGGTCCAGAGCTTTTGGGAGTAGGCGAGGTTGAGCTCGTGAAAGGTTTTTTCATCTTGGAGGAAGGTGTCGGTGCGCGCGCCCAGGTGGAAGATAGCCGTAAGGTCGCGGGCATGGGCTGGGAACCACTCCCAGAGATGATGGCGTTCTACGAGATAGCGGTAGCGTTTGTGGAGCCAGTTGGGGCGTTTGGCCGGGGCGGAGAAGTCGTCCACCAGTACCAGGTCAGTGAGGCCTTGTTCGTTGAGGTAGGCGGCGAAAGCGCTCCCGATGAAGCCGGCGGCGCCTGTGAGTAAGATCATAAGAGGTTGTGGAGGATTTGCCAGGTGAGGGATAGGGCGGTAGCGGTAGCCCTTGCGATAACCACCTCACGTCCCCCCGGGAAGTGGTAAGGTTTGACGAAGGTGCGGTCGGGCGTCTCGATAGCGATGTAGACAAGGCCGACAGGCTTGGTAGGGGTACCGCCCGTGGGCCCTGCAATGCCAGTTGTGGCGATCCCGATGCTGCTACGGGTGAGATTGCGGATGCCGCGCACCATGGCTTGCGCCGTCGGCTCACTGACGGCGCCTTCTGTTTCCAACGTAAGGGCTGGCACGTTCAGAAGCGCTTTCTTGATGTCGTTGTGGTAGGCGACCACGCTGCCGCGCAGGACATCGGAGGCGCCCGGTACATCCACCAGGGCAGCAGCAATATGTCCGCCGGTGCAGCTTTCGGCCGTGGAAATAGTTAGCCCCTGCTGCCTAAGGGCGGCGATGAGGGCCGCTGGTAGGGTGGTTGGCCCCTCGGCATAGATATACGGGCCGATAATCTGCCGGAGGTTTTCCGTCCAGTACGTAAACTCCGCTAAGGGAAAATCCGCCGGTGCGGAAAGGTGGAGCGAGACGCCTTCCCAGCTTGGATTATAGGCCAGGCGAAGGGTGGCTGGCTTTTCAGCTTCCCAGGTCCTCAGGCGTGCAGAGAGGCCGCTTTCGGTGAGGCCTGTCGTACGGAGGGTGATTTCCAGCGGCGTGGCCAGGCCAAAGCGCTCCAGGAGATAGGGCTGGACGACCTCCGTCCAGAAAGCTTGCAGTTCGGCCGGCACGCCCGGCAGGGCCCACAGGACTTTCTCGTCGTATTCCCACAGCAGCGCAGGGGCTAAACCGACGGGGTTGGGGAAGGCCCGTCCGCCGCGCGGCACCTCCGCATAGCGCTCTATATAGGGCAATGTAACGCCCCGCTTTTGCAGCCGCTCCTGCAAGAGCGAAAGAAGCTGGGCATCTACGTCGTAGCTGTCTCCGAGGATCTCGGCCCAAAGCGGCTTAGTCAGGTCGTCCGAAGTGTGGCCAAGGCCTCCCACGGAGATGATCACGCTGGCGGGGCTCTCTAAGAGGCGCTGCATGCAGAGCCGCAGCTTAGCCGGGTCGTCCGGCAGAAGGTGAATCCCCGCCACATAAAAGCCCAACCGCGTCAGCTCCCGGCTCAAAAAAACTGCATGGGCATCCCGTAGACGCCCCTCCGTCAGTTCACTCCCAATAATGAGGAGCTGCGCCTCAACGGCCATGGAGCTTTTCGTAGTCGGCTAAAAACTGGGCCAGGCCTTTGTCGGTGAGGGGGTGGGCAAAAAGCTGTTTGAGCACGCTGTAAGGCATGGTGGCGATGTCTGCGCCAGATAGAGCAGACTCCAGAACATGCCGGGGGTGGCGTAAGCTCGCCGCCAGGACCTTCGTCTCGAAGTCGTACCGGTCATAGATCGCCCGAATCTCCTGGATGAGACTGATGCCATTGTGACCGATATCGTCCAGCCTACCGAGGAAAGGACTAACATAGGTAGCGCCCGCTTTCGCAGCAATAAGCGCTTGCAAGCTGGAAAAGACCAGCGTGCAGTTGGTGGGAATGCCTTCTTCTTTGAGGGTGACGAGGGCTTTGACGCCATCGGGGGTGAAGGGGATTTTGACGACGATATTCGGGGCGAGGTTGACGAGGTTGCGGGCTTCTTCCAGCATACCTTCGTAGGTGGTGCTGATGACTTCGGCGCTGACGGGGCCCCGCACGATCTGGGCGATAGCCCGGTAGTGCGCAGCAAAGTCCTTCACGCCGATTTTAGCCATGAGGGAAGGATTCGTGGTGACGCCATCCAGGATGCCCAGCGCGGCAGCTTCGCGGATTTCTTCCA
>JAPYWM010000160.1 GCA_028276345.1 Sphingobacterium sp. | reverse complement strand
TCTGAATGGCGGGGAAGGCCTTCATGGCGAGAGGAGGGGTTGGAGGACGACGATGCCCAGGAGGTCCGGCGGAAAGACCGGCACCAGGCGAAGGTCGCGCTGGGCTTCCCGCATGGCCTGACGAAGGCGCCGGTGGGCGTCGGTAAGCTCGGCAGCGCGTTCGTTTATTTGCGCCCGAACGGCCTCGCCTACGGGTGAGAGCGTACCGCCCTCGAAGGCTTGCTCTGTCCAGGGCTTTACCTGGGAGAGGGCGCGTTCTATCAGCTCCTGGCGTTCAGTAAGGGGCATATTGTCGTCGGGCTGGGCCTCGGCGAAAAGCTGGCTGGCCTCGTATCGGGAGAGTGGCTGGATGCTCCCGCCTGCTTCCTCCCGATAGCCCAGGAGGATTATCTCCTCGGCGAGGCGGGGCGTGATGTTTTTCTGCGTGAGGAGGTACCGCACCCGCAGAAGGAGGATGGTGGTGAGGGTAGGCACCCGGCGAGTGCGGAGGGCGCCGACGCGGGCCACCAGCTCTATGTTTGGGTTTAGTAAGGCCTGCTCGAAGAGGTAGCGGGCGAGCGTTGCGACGAAGGGGTGATTGCGGCCTACGTAGTCGGCCCCTTCCGGCGTAGGGGACTGGAAAGCGATGAGCCATTCCTGCGCCCCTCGCCGTCGGGGTAGGGCTGCCTCCACGGCCGGGGGGAGGGTTTCCCGCACAGCCGGGTCCAGAGACACCCGGTAGACACCCTTTCGCCGCTTGTCCGGGCGGATCGGGAGGCCTATGCGCTGAGTGGCATTTAGGACGAATAGCCGAACGGCCTCAGGGTCACCCAGCACGGCATCGACGGCCTTGATTTCCTGGTAGACCTCTTCGGGCCGGAGGGCCCCCTGCGCAAAGAGGGTTCGCCGCCGCTTTTCCGCCGTGCTCTTCTCTTCCCAGGTTTGGTGCAGCTCCCGAACCCGGTCTATCCGCTCCACGTCAAATCCCAGCTCAAGCTGCTTTCCCCCCCACCGCCCCTTTAAGAATAGCGCCTCTAACACCGCCTGTGTTACGCTCTCGCTCTCCTCGGGCACCGGCACATAAATCCCGAGCGTCTTGTGGATGGTGCGCGCCTTCTCTAAAAGCACCTTGATGACGATGCCGTCGATGGGGTTGTCCTGCCCGTAGAAGCGGATGGCCTTAACCCTTGGGGCTGGCTGGCCAAAGCGGTCTACGCGTCCCTCCCGCTGCTCAAGCCGGTTGGGATTCCACGGCAGGTCGTAGTGCACCACGGCGGTGAACTTATCTTGGAGGTTGACTCCCTCGGACAGGCAGTCTGTGGAGACGAGGATGCGGGGCTTTTCGGGGTCAATCTCCGTGATGCGGATGCGCCGTTCTTCATCGCTCATGCGGCCGGTGATGGGCACGACTTCTACCTCCGGTCCCAGCTGCGCCCGAAGGTGCTTGGCCAGATACTCCGCTGTCGCCACATACCGGCACCAGAAGATGGGGTGAAAGCCCTCACTCAGCAGGCGCTTGGCGAGCTGAGTGGCCTTTTGGAGCTTGGTGTCCTGGCCGGTCTCGATGATCTCTTGGGATAGCGTAAGGAGCTGGTGGAGGATATTCCGCTGTGCGGTGGGAAGCTGTCTGGCGGCTTCTTCGATGGGGGGTACGGGCGTCTCATCGTCGGCCTGCTCCTCTGTTGGCTCAAAGACGTGCCTGGCCCATATGCTCTCGTACTCGTCGGCCGCCTCATCCAGGGCCGCTATGCCCGCAGCTCCGTTACTTCCGGGTTCATCGACCACTTGCCTTTGCAGTGCGGCGATGGCTGCTGCTGGACTCGACATCACACACCGCAAAAGCGAAAGCGCCCCCCAGTACCGCACCCGCTGCTCCCGCTTCCCCAGCCCTTTGCTTTCCCGCACTATCCCTGCACAAAAGCCATACGCCGCCTCAAAGAGCTTGTGATATAGCTCTGAGAGCGTATACGCTACGTCTTCTGTCACCCGCTCCGGAAACCGAAAGTCTGTTGCCTCCTCCCAGGTGTCCTGAATATCGCGCCGGGTGCGCTGCACAAAATGCCTTGCCAATTCTGCCCGCTGCGCCGCCGTGAGATTATCCAAGTCCCAGGTCTCAAGCTCCGGCCGAAGCAACCCCAGGAGCGACCGGAAGGCCTCCTCAATCCCACTGTGCGGCGTCGCCGTGAGAAAAATCATGTGGGGTTGGCGCTGGGGGTTTTTGACTAAGTCGTGCAGGAGTTCGTAGCGCTGCTGCTGGTGCTTAGGGCCGATGCGGGCGCACCCATGCGCTTCGTCCACGATTATCAGCTCCGGCGCAAAAATCAAAAACTGGTGGCGGTTCCGCTCCGTCTTCACGAAGTCGATGCTAATGACCTGCACGGGGAAGTACTCATAGACGCTCTGGTACTCGGGGGGTTTGAGGGTTTCCAGCTGGGAGAGGGTGCCTGTGCGAATGATGACCGGTTCGAGGTTGAACTTGTCCTGGATTTCCCGGGCCCACTGGTCGCATAGGGCCGGCGGGCACAATACGGCGAAGCGCTGGATCTCCCCCCGCTCTAAGAGTTCTCGGGCGATCAGGAGGGCTTCAATGGTTTTGCCCACGCCCACGTCATCGGCGATGAAGAGGCGCACGGGGTCGAGCCGCAGCGCCATCAGGAGTGGTACGAGCTGATAGGGGCGGGGCCGTATAGAGATGCGCCCCAACGCCCGCAAGGGTGCGGCCCCCTCCCGCAGGGTTAGCCGGGCCGCCTCCACGAGCAGCCGCGCGCTGGCCGCATCCCGCACCGCCTGTGCCCCCGGCCAGGGAAACTCCGCCGGCGTCACCCGCTCCGTCGGCAGGGCGTAGCCTACCAGATTCGCCAGTTCTTTGTGCACCAGCACTTCTTCTTCGTCGAGCCCCACCAGAGGCCGCAGGGCATAAACCCGGTCATTTTCGTGGGGGAGGAGCACCCAATCTCGCTTTCGGCAGCTGACTATTGAGCCCGGTTTCATCCCCGGCAAAATAGGCAAAGTCCGGCGGGGAAAGGGGGCCTATCTTATGCCTATCTTTGCCGGGTGAGTCCCCGTGCTGGGATAGTTGTGTTTCCGGGTAGCAACTGCGACCGGGATTTGTACTATGCCCTGGAGCGGGCGGGTTTTCGCCCCCGGTATCTCTGGCATGCGGATACGGCGCTGCCGCCGCTGGAGGCCGTGTTTCTGCCGGGGGGCTTTTCTTATGGGGATTATCTACGGCCGGGGGCTATTGCCCGATTTAGCCGGATTATGCCTGCTATTGAAGACTTTTGGCGAGGGGGCGGCTTCGTGATGGGGATATGCAATGGCTTTCAGATTCTGGTGGAGGCGGGTTGGCTGCCGGGCGCGCTTTTGCGCAATGAGTCTGGGCGGTTCATCTGCGCGGTAACGACGATCGTGCCGCAGCTGGCACCGGGGCATCCGCTGGGTTCATACTTAGGGGAGCGGCCGTATCGGCTGCCCATTGCGCATGGGGATGGGCGGTATGTGGTAGCTGGGGGCGCGGTGCCGCCCCACCGCTTTCGGTACGTGCCGATAGCGCCTAATGGCAGCCAGCACCATATTGCCGGCGTGGTTAGCGCCGAGGGGACCGTTTTGGGTCTTATGCCCCACCCGGAAAGGGCTTGCGACCCCTATCAGGGTCATAGCGACGGACTGGACTTTCTCCGGGCGATAGCCCGGTATGT
>JAPYWM010000159.1 GCA_028276345.1 Sphingobacterium sp. | reverse complement strand
TGCTGGGTACCTTCTCCCCTACCGAAGCGCTGGAACGTTTCTCCCCGCACGGCATGCTCTTCTACCTGGTTTTGCCCAGCTCTTATGCCCCTACGCCTTTTTCCGGCGCCCCAGAAAAGCCCTGGGAGCGGCTCCTGCGGCTATTCTTCGCCGAAAGGCGCCTCATCACCTACATCTACCTCTACGCCGTCATCAGCGGGGGGCTGAGCCTGCTTCTGCCCCTCCTCATTCAAACGATTTTCACCTACGTGCAAACGATGGTGTGGGTAACAGGCGTCACCACGCTCCTGCTCTTAGTAGCGCTGACCTTAGGCGCAGCTCTCGTCATCCGCTTAGCCCAATACATCCTGACCGAGATATTACAACGGCGCCTTTTCCTTCATACCACCCTGGGAGCCGCATATCGCATACCCCGCTGGCCCTTTCAAGAGGTCCTCATGAAAAACCTCCCCGCCCTCGTCAACCGCTACTTTGAGGTCTTCACCCTCGAAAAAAACCTCGGCAAACTCCTCCTGGATGTGCCAGCCTCCTTCTTGACCCTGGGCCTGAGCCTGATCCTACTTGCCTTTTATGCACCTGTCTTCGCTTTCATCATGCTCATCATCACAGGCATCGTGGCTTTTTTAGTCGCACAAAGCTTCTCGCAAACCCTCAAATATAAAAAGAGGGTTTCCGATGAAAAGTACATCATGGCCTCCTGGCTGGAAGAAATCGCCCGAGCGCTCTTGACCTTTAAGCTGGCAGGCCTTCCAGCTTATCTCTCGCGCCGTACCCAGACCGCCGAAGAAAACTACCTCACCGCCCGCCGAAAGTACTTCCGCTCCCTCCTGTACCAGAAAGCTATCCTCTACACCTATGAGGGCCTGCTTGCTCTGAGCCTCCTGGGAGGCGGCGCTTACCTGGTCGTAGATAAAAAACTCAGCTTAGGGCAGTTTGTAGCCTCCGAACTCGTGCTATTCCTCATGCTGGGGGCTATTCAAACGCTGGTAGCCAACCTGGACGCCCTCTACGATGCCCTCGTGGGTATAGACAAACTAAATCAACTTTTCGAAGTTCCCGAAGAAAAGACCTCAGGGGCTCGCTTGATAGACAAAGCCAGCGGCCTCCGCATCGAGGTCGCTCACCTCTCCGTAGCGGGCTTCAAGGACTACATCTTGCGGGATATCTCTTTCACCATAGCGCCGGGCGAGAAAGTCTGTCTGACGGGCTTCTCCGGCGCCGGCAAGACTACCCTGCTTTACACGCTATACGGACTCAATCGGGAATTCTCCGGAGATGTTTTCATCAATGGTATCAGCCTGCGCGAGCTTGACCTGGTGGAGCTGCGCGGTGTGATCGGAGAGGCGCTGGGCTTAGAGCAGATCATTGAGGGGACGGTCTGGGACAATCTCACCATGACGGCGTCACAAGCTTCCTGGGAGGAGGTTTTGAGCCTGTGTGAGGTGCTGGACCTGCGCCAAGAGATAGAGGCTCTGCCCGAAGGCTTTTACACAAAGCTCTCTGCCCAGGGGGTGGGCCTGCTGCGGGGATTTGCCCTGCATCGTATCCTACTGGTACGGGCCCTCCTCGCCCGCCCTAAACTTTTGATCGTCGATGACATCATTTCCACTGTCTCCCCTGAGGCTAAATTCGCCGTCTACCAGTACCTCCTCTCCCCGGACAGACCCTATACCGCTATCATCGTCTCCATGGACCCCCACATCATGCGCCTGTGCGATAAGATTATCTTTTTAGACGGGGGGCGCCTCATCGAGGTCGGCGCTTATGAGAAGGTGTCCAAAAATCCCCACTTCCAACGCCTCTATCGCCAGCTCCCATGAAAAGGCCATCCCGTAAAATCAGCACCCCAAGCCTGCTAAACCCCTGGCTGGAAGAGCCGCAGCGGATCATCCTCGAAGTTATAGAACCGCCTTTCTGGATACGGAAAGGGCTCGCCGCATTGGGAATCATGGGCCTGCTATTTCTGGGGTTCGTCTTCCTACCCTGGACGCAAAACATCCCCGCCGTAGGACGAGTCACCTCCCTCACCCCCAACGTACGCCCACAGACCATCCACGCCATGATTCCCGGGCGAATCGCCCGCTGGTACATCGAGGAAGGTAAACTCGTGCGAGCTGGCGACACCATCCTTGTAATCAGCGAAATCAAAGATTACTACTTAGACCCCGAGCTGCCCCGCCGCCTGCAGGATCAGATAACCGCCAAAGAAGGCGCCTTACAAGCGCAAAATCAAAAGATAGATGCGCTGCGGCGACAGATACAAGCCTTAAAAGAAGCCCGCGAAGCTGCCCTGGCCCGCGCCCAAAACACGCTCCTCCAAGCCGAGCTGCGTTACAAGGCTGACAGCGCCGCCCTCAAAGCGGCCGAAATCGACTACACCGTCGCCCTGAGTCAATACCAGCGTCAGGAGTCCCTCTACGTCAAAGGGCTGCGTTCCCTGACCGAACTCCAAAATCGCCAGGCCAAATTCCAGGAGGCGGAGGCCAAGCTCGTTGCTGCCCGCAACCGCCTCAAAGCCTCCCTCGCCGACGTGGAAAACGCCCGGCTCCAAATCTTGGCCATTGCGGCCGACTTCCGGGAAAAGCTCGCCAAAGCCGAATCTGACCTGCGCAGCACCGAAGCCTACGCCTACGACCTCCAAGCTACCATTGTCAAGCTCCGCAACGAACTCACCAATGTAGAGGTACGACGGGGTTTCTATGCTGTGATCGCACCCCAGGATGGCTATGTCGTACGTGCCGTCAAGACTGGCATTGGCGAGGTCATCAAAGAAGGCGAGCCCCTGCTGATATTCATGCCTGCCGAGTATCAGCTGGCGGCGGAAGTCTTTGTGCGCCCACTGGATGTAGCGCTTTTGCAAACCGGCCAGAAAGTACGGCTCCAGTTTGATGGGTGGCCCGCTTTTGTCTTCTCCGGCTGGCCCAACCTCAGCTACGGCACCTTCGGCGGCCGCATCCGCGCCATCGACTATGTGGAGGCAGGCACCGGAAATTTCCGCATCCTCATAGAACCGGACCCCGATGATGCACCCTGGCCCACCCTCCTGCGTATAGGAGGCGGCGTACGCGCCTGGTTCCTCCTCAACGACGTCCCTATCTGGTACGAACTCTGGCGCCAAATCAATGGCTTTCCGCCTGACCTCGTACCCCAGTTTTACCAGGAGAACGACAACGCTAACAATAAAAAATGAGGGCGCTGCTCTGGCTTGGGGCCTGCCTTTGGGCTCAGACGCAAACCCTTTCGCTGCGCGCACTCTATCAGGCTATCCAGGAGCGGCATCCCATCTGGCGGGCCATCATGATCCAACCTGACGCAGCCGCTGCCAGCCTCCAAGCTACCCAAAGCGCCTGGGACCCTACCCTCTCCGCTTCTTACACCGGAAAAGATTTCAAAAATCAGCTCTACTACACGCTCCTCAATGCTGACCTCAAAGTCCCGCTCTACAACGCTTTCGACCTCAAAGCCCTCTACGAAAAAACTTTTGGCTTTTCGCTCAATCCCGAGGATGTAACCCCCGATGCCGGCTTAGTGGGCGTCGGCCTCAGTATACCCTTAGGCCAAGGCCTCCTGATAGACTACCGCCGCACCGCCATTGAGAAAGCCCGGCTCTACTTTCGGATGAGCTATCCGGAGCGCCAGCTTACCGCGGCGAACTTCCTCTATGAGGTGGCAGTTGACTACTGGGG
>JAPYWM010000158.1 GCA_028276345.1 Sphingobacterium sp. | reverse complement strand
TGGAAGGATTAAGAAAGCTTCTGGAAGACCATCGGGGGGACCAGCCCATAGAAGATGACTTGACTTTTCTCTTATGGGAAGTGCAGTGAGCGTATCCCCCCGTCTTCTGGAAATGCCGATAGAGGGGGTTCGGCTGCCTTCTACTACCCTAGGCGGGGTGATTCAAAGTGCACCGCTGGTATGGCTGCAGTTTCTACGTCATTTGGGGTGCATCTATTGTAAGGGCTTAGTGGAAGACATACGGGCTTTTATGGGGCAGTGGCGGGAGGAGCCAGTTCCCTTTCTGGTTTTTGTGCATCCTAATACCGTCGCGGAGGGGGAAAAGTTTTTTGAGCGTTATTATCCGGGCGCTGCACACATTGCGGATCCTGCGCTGAAGCTCTATCAGGCATTTCGCGTGAGACGAGCGAGGCCTTGGCACTTTTTGGATTTAGGGAGTGTGCAGCGCTTTTGGGAGCTTTTGCGGCGAGGACACCGGAATGACCGGCCTGCGGCCGACCCGTGGGTTCTCCACGCGACGCTTCTCTTCTATCACGGAAATCTAATCTGGACGCATTATGCAAAGACACCCGGAGACATTCCCAGATGGCCCCGAAAAGTATAAAGTGCTTGTCCCGGTTTCCATGAGCCGGGAAGAAGAGCCGCTTGTCCAGGGGCTTTATCAGATTTTTCGGGGCTGGAAGCACCCCGTAGAAATCACCCTCTTCCATGCCCTTACTATAGAAGAAATACAAATTCAGCCGGGGGAGGGAAGCAACTTTTACGAGACAATCAGTAAAAACAAATCGCTCGCAGAGTCAAAGTTGCGGGAATACGAGCAATTTTTGAAGGAAAAGCTGCCAGCTCATGCGATTCGCGTGGTTATAGCGTATGAGCAGCTTACATCTCCTATTGAAGCTGTCCAGAGTTATCTGCGGGCGTATCCCTCGGAGATGGTGGTGATATTTTACAAGGGGCGGCAGCGGTGGGAAGGCTGGGTCGGGCGAACGGCTTTCTGGGACTTATTTGAGGAGCTCAAAACGGCGGTACTGGTTCTTTCGCAGCCCTTTACCTTTACGCCTAAACGGTTTTTATGGCTCTGTGAGATGGATGAAGAAGATTACAAGTATTTACCGGAGGTACTACGTCTTATCAAGGCTTTTGAGGGGAGTTTGTATTGTGCTAAGGTGAATACGCCGGGGTCGTTTTATGGGCATCGGGAGTTTCAGCGGCGGGTGCTGGCGTTTTGTGATTATATTGTAGAGCATGTAGACCCGGACTTCGTTCCTCAGGAGTGCTTACAATACAATGACAAAGATGTGCTGGTCGGTGCGCGGCACTTGATGGAGGACTTTTTGATGGATGTGCTCATGGTGGCGCCAGATGGGCCTTTGTCGCTCTCGGAGGTGGGGCGGCTATTAGCTACGGGGAATTTTGGTGTTTTGAGGCTGCCGATGGTGTAAGTTTGCCTCATGGCGGTATGGCTTATTACCGGGAGTAGTCGGGGGATCGGGCGGGCGATTGCGGAGGTCGTTCTGGAAGCTGGTCATCGGGCCATCCTCACGGCGCGCAACCCTGCCCTTGTAGCCGACCTATTAGCGCGTTACGCGGGGCAAGCCATTGCCCTACCGCTGGATGTGCGCGAGCGTTCGCAGGCCTTCTGGATAGTGGAGACGGCGATAGAACGGGGTTTTACGCCGAACGTACTGGTCAATAACGCTGGATACGGACTGGTAGGCGCTCTGGAAGAGTTGTCTGCTGAGAGCATCCTTCGGCAGGTGGAAACGAATCTATTGGGGGTGGTGTGGATGTGCCAGGCGGTGATTCCGCATCTGCGGGCGCAGGGTGGGGGGTTTATCTTCAATGTGTCGTCTATTGCGGGGTACTATGGGTTTAAGGGGACGTCGCTGTACAATGCGACGAAGTTTGCGGTAACGGGCCTGAGCGAAGCCCTGGCACAGGAGCTAAGTGGGTGGGGGATATATGTGGCAAATGTGGCGCCGGGGCCTTATCGCACGGACTGGGCTGGCAGTTCTCTGGAGAAATCCCAGGCACTGGCGACACTGGACCCGCAGAGCCCATACTATGAGCTCAATGCGGCGATGGCGCAGCGTTATGCGGCTATGGATAGGCAGCAGCCGGGTGACCCGACTCAAATTGGACGAGTACTTTTAGACTGCGTGGAAAAGGGATGGGCCCCTATGCACATTATCTTGGGCGATGAGGCCCGGGAGACCTGGGAGCGGTATGAGCCTTTGCGGGTATTTCCCCAGCTTCAGTTTGTGGGGCATGGGCGCAATGAGGTGAAGCGGCCTTCTGAGGGGACGATGCGGCGATGATAGAACCCTTTCGGGGGTGGTGGTACGTGGGGCGGGCTGCCGTGGCTCCTGTGCGGGATGCCCTCTCGCCAGAAGGGCTAAATGCCCTTTACGAGGATCCCCATCAGGCCCTCCATATCGCCTTTCCGAGAGATTTGAGAGATGCCCGAGACCGCTGGCGAACCTGGAAGAGCCAAGGTATCATTGCCCCGGAGCCGCTGCCGGCGCTGTATGCCTATAGCCAGACCTTTCATGTGGCGGGACAGGAGCGGGGTCCCTTTACACGGGTGGGGATTATAGGATGCCTTCCGGTGGAGCTGCCCGTTATTCCGCATGAGAAGACCTTGCCTGATCGCGAAGCAGGGATTACTGAAGCACTTGGCGTGCTGAGGGTCCAAGCGACGCCCGTGCACCTGCTGGCAGAGGCGGAGTGGGAGGCTGTGCGGGAGGTTTTGCAGAATGTGCTCCTCTGTCCGCGCGTGTCGGTAGCAGGGTGGGAGGGCGTAATGCATCGGGTGGTGCCTATTCAGCATGCGGGTTTGATAGGGCGTTTGCGGGAGGCTTTTGCCGGAGCGAAGTACTATATTGCAGATGGGCATCATCGATGGCGGGCGGTGCAGCAGGCGGGCCTTTCGCACCTATTGGTTTTTGTCACGGATAAGGCGGATCCTACGCTGTGGGTGCCCTCGGCGCATCGGCTATTATGGAGTGTAGCGGATGTTCTGGCGGTTTGTGAGCAGTATTTTGATGTGCGGCGGGCGGGTGCGCGACTACCCCTGTGGCAGGAGGTGATGGGGCTGCGGCATGCAGTGGGGCTAGTAGGACCGGGTGGAGAAGCTTGGACTTTGCGCTTGCGTCCTGCCTACTGGGGTCTTCTGGAAGAGCGGCCGTTGATTAGCTGGCTTCATGGATGGGTGATAGACCCCCTTGTAGAGAAGGGGGGGCGATTAGCGTTTGGACGGGAGTGGGGGCTTCTGATGCAGCAGGCCCGATCACAGGGGGCCTGGCTATTTGCCATGCCGCCGCTAAGATTGGGGGAAATTTTTCGGGCAGCGGAGCGGGGCAAGCCCCTCCCGCCGAAGGCCACGTACTTCTTTCCGAAGGTGCTGAGTGGCTTAGTGTTTTACGAGGCGGAGGAGAGGTGAATAGTACCTGTCCTGCAAGCTATTGCCAAACCGCAGAGGAGGGTGTACTAATACCCTTTGCAGTCAAAAACCTTCTGAATATAGAGCGTGATATTTTGACCGCCCCTTCAGCGGGCGGCGGCCCCACAAAATCCCACCAGCTTGCATTTAGAAACCCTTTGCATTGAATTGGGTATTAGAGCGCCTCCAACTTCCTTATCCAATCGCCAAAGTGAGGGCACGCCGCACATAGCTCCTCCCAAGGAACTTGCGCTAAAATCCCTAC
>JAPYWM010000157.1 GCA_028276345.1 Sphingobacterium sp. | reverse complement strand
CAATGGCCTATCCAGCCGTAAGTTTGCTCTATGCGTACCGCCGCCTTAGCCCTCCTCACCTTCCTCCTCTGGAGCTGCCAACCCGATAAGCCCGAACCTGCCCCCGCCCAAGACGCCCTCCAGCGCCTAACCGGCGGTAGCTCCCGTACCTGGCGCCTCCAAACCCTTGCCATCGCCGGCACCACCGAGCCCCTCCCAGCCTGCCGCAGCGACGACCGCTGGACCTTCCGCTCCGACTTCTCCCTCACCTTCCAAAACCCTACCACCTGCACCACCGACGAACCCACCCCCACCACCAACGGCTCCTTTCGCCTCACTAATGACAACCGCTTCCTCACCCTCTCCCTCGGCCCTACCACCGAAGTGCGCGAAATCATCCAGCTCTCCAATAACCTCCTCGTCTGGAGCTACATCAACGACGAGGGCAAAACCACCGAAGAGACCTGGATACCCTGAGCACGGCTCGGTGGATCAGTTTCCCTATCTTTGGATATGCCTATCATCCGCCCGCTCCTCGGAAAAACCCCCCAGATCGGACCTAACACCTTCCTCGCCGAAACCGCTGTCATCATCGGCGATGTGGTAATCGGCGAGTCCTGCAGCATCTGGTACCATGTCGTCATTCGGGGCGATGTGCATTATATCCGCATCGGCGACCGCACGAACGTCCAGGATGGCGCTATCCTCCATTGCACCTATCAAAAAGCGCCCCTTGAAATCGGCAGCGAAGTCACCATCGGCCACGGCGCCATCGTCCACGGCTGCAAAATCGGTAACCGCGTCCTGATCGGCATGGGAAGCATCATCCTTGACCACGTCGAAATCCCCGACGAAACGCTTATTGCCGCTGGCGCCCTCGTCCCCGAAGGCATGAAGCTCCAGCCCCGCTATCTCTACGCAGGCGTCCCCGCTAAGCCCATCAAGCCCCTCTCCGATGCCCACTTAGAGAGCCTCGCCGCCTACGCCAGCCGCTACGTCATGTATAAGGACTGGTACACCCAAGCCGACCCCTCCCTAAACCTCCCGTAGCCGATAGGCTAAAATCACCCCGTCTTGCTGCGCTATCTCCCGCCGCTTCTCCAAAAGCACCCGATGCAGCGCTAAATGCTCCTGATAAACCGCCTCCTCTGGCGAAAGCGCCGACAATATCTGCTGATTCTCCTCCAAGAGCTTCTGGATGTGGTCTAACGCAAGCCGCCGGTAGTTACTCTCAAAGACTTTGATAGGGTCTTCTTCCAGGGGGGCTTCGTCCCACTGCTTCCAGCTTTCGCTCACGGTGAGATGGTTCATCATGAGGGCAGCTGCGGTGTCACGTACCTCTTCTGGCAGCCTTTCCAGCAGCAAAGCCCCCTCTAAGTGCCCCTCCTCCCAGGGCGCCTCTACCAGAGCCTGCCGCAAAGCCTCCATCTCCGCATCCGCAAAGGTCATCGTGCCAAGCACCTCCCGAAGTACCGCCCACAACGGCCGACCCCCATATTCAGAATAAGGATAACTCACCCAAACCCGCAAAAGCTCCCGGTCTGCTGTGGGCTTATCGCGGCCGGAGGGGAGTCCATGTCGTGCTTCGCTTCCCCCGATCGCCTTGAAGCTTTCCCAAAACGACGGCTCTATCCCCACCACCCGCTGAATCTCATCCGCATATGCCCGCCGCAAAAATGGGTCCGGCACCTGTAAAAGCAGCCGCCCCAGCCGCTCATACAGCGCATAGCGCTTCTCTGTATCGGCTGCTCCCATCCGCTCCACCACAAACTGCACCCAACTTTTTGCGCTTTTTAGCGCCTGCTGGAAACCCTCCACCCCCACCCGCTCTATCACCTCATCCGGGTCTTTGCCCTCTCCAAACTGCACCACATACACCAGGAAGCCCCCTGCCAGAGCCGGTTCTATGTTGCGCTCGGCCGCAATCTGCCCCGCCTCATCAGCATCAAACGCCAGATATACCCGCCGTGCCTGCCGCCGGATTAGCCCCACCTGTACTTCCGATAGCGCCGTCCCACCCACCGCCACCACCTCCCCGATCCCCTCCTGATGCAGCCGAATGCAATCCATATACCCCTCCACCACAATCACCCGTTCTGCCTTCCGAATCGCCCCCTTCGCCTGAAAAAATCCATACAACACCTCCGACTTTTTGTAAAAAGTGGTCTCCGGTGAGTTTAGATACTTTGGCTCGTCGGGAGCGCCGGATAGCGCCCGGCCCGCCAGTGCAATCACCTCCCCCCGTTCATCCTGAATCGGAAACATAACCCGATTCCGAAACCGATCATACAGGCGCCCGCTCTCCTCCGACAGGCTCACCACCCCGGCCTCCACCAGACTTTCTCTATCAAACCCTAATTCCAAGAGCCGCTTCGTCAAGGTATCCCAACCCGCTGGCGCATAACCCAGCAGAAACTTTTCTATGGCCTCCGGTCTAATCCCGCGTTTTTTTAGATAAGTCTGGGCTTCGTTTGACTGACTGAGCGCTTCCCGATAAAACCGTACCACTTCCCGATAGATGCTCAGATAGCGCTCACGGGCAGACCTGCTGGGGCCTTGCTGCCGTTCCTCCTCTATGGGAATCCCATACCGCTCTGCTAACTTCCGCACCGCTTCCCCATACGAAATCCCCTCCATCTCCATCACAAACCGGATCGCGTTGCCACCCTTCCCGCTGCTGAAACACTTGAAAATCTGCTTAGAGGGGCTTACAGCAAACGAGGGCGTCTTTTCGGGCTTGAAGGGCGAGAGGGCCCAGTAGTTAGCGCCCCGCTTCTTGAGGGGAAGGTAGCTACTGACCACCTCCACGATGTCCGCCCGTCGCAGGACCTCTTCTACCAGCCGCCCCATTTCACAAAATTACATCTGCCAAGCTTCTCCACACCCAAGTAGCCTATTTGCTATCTGGGAGCGCGCGGGTAGCAGCGTCCTGAGCGCTTAACGTTGCCAGGCATCATCCATGTAGTCGGGGATGCCGGGCTTCCGGATGGCTTGGCTACTAATGTAGCGGATGGTTTCCAAGCGAATGTAAGCCGAGGCACGGTCTGTATCTACCTGGGCGAGGAAGTTCCATTCCAGGTAGGGGATCATCGCTACATCGCCCACCGAGCGCACCTGAAGCTGTGCCAAGAGGCGGGGTAAAAGGGTGTCTTTGAGAGCAAGGAATTCCCCATTCTCCTGATGCAGGCGCGTGAGGAAAGTATCCATAAGCGCAACGAGGCCTTGGGTCAAGCTGGGCTGGAGGGGATAGTTCAAAGGCACCCGCAGCTCGTAAGTGATATGGTGACGGTTACAAGCCCGCTGTTCTATGCGTACCTGCTGCTGGGGGCTTAGCCAGAGGGTTTCGGTTTTCGTGCGAGGGTCCCATTCATAGCGGTACATGTAAGGCCAGAAGAGGGGCACGAGCGGCCGAAGGGAGTCCGGCGAAAGCCGACAATCGCCCGTAAGCGGATTCTGACTGATCTGAATCTGTGCCAGCCCAGCGGTAAAGAGAAAAAATAGCAGCGCGATAATGGCGTGACGCATGTCAGGGGGCTAACTGGGGATTTAGCAGGAGGGCGCCTTTTCCGAGGGCCGGGTCGGCCTGCTTGACAGCCTCGTAAGTGAAACGTAAAGCGCTTTCCACGCTTTCAGGGAGGGAGAGGCCCCGAGCTAAGTACGCCGCTATCGCCGAAGCAAGCGTGCAACCCGTGCCATGCGGGGGCTTCTGAAGCGGGATGCGGGGATGGGAAAAGG
>JAPYWM010000156.1 GCA_028276345.1 Sphingobacterium sp. | reverse complement strand
TGGCAGGGCGAAAACCAGCAAATGGATGATATTCTCGTCATCGGACTGGAAATCCCCTGAAATCTCTAAACAATAAGCCTCCTCTCAAAAAGATCACTTCAGGCTGACCCCCTTTAGTGCACGTTGTCTGTCATGATTATACAGATGAACATAGTTCCTATCCATTATCTTTGTCCGCATGCGTATCCGAAACCTCCTCTCCATAGATAATCTCGCTGAGTACCCCTCTTGGCCACAAGCCCGAGCTGCTCTCCAACGCAAAGCTTTACCGCTTATCCTCCTCATCCAAGCTACGCTCGTTCCCCTGCACATATTCACGACAGACTATCTGGACCCCACTACGCGTTTCACGGCTCTTTCCATTGGGGCGCGCTTAGGCGCCGTGGCTGTATTCATCTTTTTAGCCATAGGCGTATGGCGATGGCGATGGAACCCAGACATTCATGCAGGGGTTTCCTTCGTCATCAACGCCCTTTCTGATGCGTATGTGTCTTCCTTTGCTAACCCGGATGTCCTGGTGACGCATCTCTTAGGGTACGGGGTAGTGCTGATTGGGTATGCCTTACTCACTCTCATGCCCCCTATCCTCTATACCATTCTCATGCTGGTCAGTACCGCCGGGCTGGCTCTCCTCCTCGGGACCGCCCCTCACCTCTCTCCCCTCGAAGTCCTCCAAAAAGGCGGGGCCTTCATTATCTTTTTCCTGGCGATTAGCCCCCTACTGGCATGGCTGCGCTATGCCTTCACCAAAAGCGAGTACGAAAATGCCCGGCGGCTCGCATTAGTCAACGAGGAGCTAAATGTCACCAATGAAGAGCTGGCCCTCTCGAATACCGAGTTACAACGGATCTCCGATGAGCTTAAGGTGAAGTTAGCCGAGATAGAGCAAAAAGATAAAGCCATTCACGAGAGTATCGAGTATGCCCGAAGGATCCAGCTGGCACTCCTGCCTTCGGATATAGAACTGGAATCGCAATTGCCTAATGGATTTGTACTTTATATGCCCTGTTCCGTAGTCAGTGGGGACTTTTACTACTATGCGCGTCCTAAGGAGGCGGTTCACCTTGTTGCGGTCGGAGACGCTACGGGGCATGGGGTGCCTGGGGCTTTCATGAGTTTGATCGGACTCACCCTTCTTAATGAGGTTTCTAAATACGCGTCCCCTGACCAGCCGCAGAAGATTCTGGAGGAGATAGACCTTCGCCTACACCATCTTCTCCATGAAAAAAGTAGCGCTCTGCGTGCTACCAAGGTATGGGACACCATTGACCTGGCCCTGGTGGTAATAGATGAAAAAAACCATAGGATTCTCTTCTGTGGCGCTAAACGACCTCTCTATCAAGTCACCCCCGATAATCAGATTAGCGTCTACAGGGGTACGGCTCGTAGCCTGGGAGAAGCCCGAATGCAGGTTCCCTTTATGGTTCATGAACTTCCTTTCGAAGGAGGATATCGGTATTATCTCTTCACGGATGGTATTGTAGATCAGTTTGGCTATGCTAAATTGGCAAGCGGTGAAGAGGAGATACGCAAATTCATGAGTCGTCGTTTGAAGGCGCTACTTCTGGATATCTCAGGGCAGTCACCTCCCCAGCAAAAAGCAGCTATTCAATGGACTATGGAAACTTGGCGGCGGGACATAGAACAGACAGACGATATTTGTGTGATTGGCTTTGGACGGTGAAGTCTGGCTGTGCACGCCCAGTGTTGTGGAGGCACAGGCTGTTCGACGGATGTGGCCAGAAGCGAAGTGCGAGATTTATGTGACGGGGGTGGGGGCTGTTGCTACTACCGAGGCTCTCTGGTACCGCTTGCAGAGTCGGGGCACGCCTAAGACTATCATCGTGTTGGGTTTAGCGGGCACGTACGACAGAAGTTTCCCCTTGTATACGGGTGTACAGGTACGGCGAGAGCTCTGGGCAGCCCTTGGGAGGCGCACCCTGCGGCAGTTAGAACCCTTGCCGGCTACTTTGCTGCGGGATTTCCCTCTGCAAGTCGAAAGTACGGCCATGCCGCTGGACTTACCCCAGGTAACGGGGCTGACCATAGAGAGTGTGAGCGCCTGCCGAAAAGAAGCGCGCTTCTGGAAGCGCGCCTACCCCGAGGCTGTGCTGGAAACCCAGGAGAATGCCGCTTACTTGCAATTTGGAGCCCGCTTGAGTCTTCCCGTTTATGCCCTGCGGGTCATTTCCAACTGGGTAGGAGACCGCCGCTGGGACCGTTTAGCCGCCTTTGAGGCCCTCGCTAACTTCGCCTACCATGTGGGCTTTCCATTATACGAGCGGCTCCTGGCAGGAGAAACTGCCCCCGGATCGGGGCATTAGCTTCGGTGACGGAGTTTTTGAGACTATCCGTTTGCATGCGGGAAAGCCACTTTTCTGGGAGTCGCATCAAACTCGCCTCACGCAAGCCCTAAACGTATTGGGACTCCGCCTCCCCTGCGCCTGGGAAGAAATAGCTTATCAGGCACACCTCCTGGCCTCCCGCTTCCAGCAGGGCCGGCTAAAAATCCTCCTCATCCGGGCTGGGCAGGGCACTTATACCCCTCCTACCGACGAAACCAACCTCTGGGTTATCGCTCAGGCTATTCCCGAAAATCCCCACTACCCACACGGCGTTGTGCAAAGGCTCCTTCTCTACCCGCAGCCGCTTCTCATAGAGATGCCTTGGAGCCGCTTTAAGACACTGAGTGCGCTACCCTATGTGCAGACGGCGCGCTACGCCGCAGAACGGGGGTTTACCGACGCCATCCTGCTCAGCGCAGAGGGATACCTTGCCGAAACCTCCCGGGCTAACCTCTTCTGGTTTGACGGAAAAACCCTCCATACCCCCCCCCTCTCTACGGGCGCCGTGGCAGGCATCCTCCGCACCCAAATCATGGCCTTGGCTACCTCCCTCCATATCCCCATCCAAGAAACCCTAACACACCCAGAATCCCTGGCCCATGCCCAAGAAGTCTTCACTACCAATGTCATCCAAGGCCTCGCCCCCATAAAGCAGCTCACCTTACCCAATCAAACCTTCAACTACCCAGAGCCTACACTCCTCCCCCGCATAGCTACGCTTCTACGGGAGGCTCTCACGCTCACGCCAAAAGCAGATAAGTCAGCGCCCCCATGGTGTAGCCAATGAAAGCCAACCATGAGATTCGGCGTAAATACCAGAAAAATTCTATATTTTCCAGGCCCATAGCCACCACGCCGGCGGCTGAACCGATAATCAGGAGATTCCCGCCCACACCCGCCGTATAGGCCAGAAACTCCCAGATGCGGTGATCGGTCGGAAACTGCGAAAGCGGAAACATCTCTATTACCACCGCCACGAGCGGGACGTTATCGATAATCGCCGATAAAATCCCCATCAGGTACATCACCAGGTCCATCCCATCCATGAAGCCCAGCTGAAGTGGCGCTAAGTGCCTTATCAGAAGGTCGGCCAAATCCCTTAGCAGCCCCACCTCCGACAGAGCTCCCACTGCCAGCAAAATCCCTAAGAAAAACAGGAGGCTTGGCGTGTCTATTTTTTCCAGCGCGTTCTCCACACGAAACGACTCCGGGTCTTCTATGGAGGTTTTGCGCAGGCGGCGATAGAGGATCTCCGTCAGGAGCCACACGAGTCCCATCGCCCCCAGCATCGCCGCAAAGGGTGGAATATGTAGAAAGACTTTCAGGAGCGGCACCGACAGGATCCCTCCTATCCCAAAGACAAACACAATCCGGCTCACCCGTGCCGGCACGATAGTCTCCCGTTCGGCTACTTGCTTGAGCGCTGTCCCCCGCAAAAGCCGC
>JAPYWM010000155.1 GCA_028276345.1 Sphingobacterium sp. | reverse complement strand
GAGGCGGAGTCCCAATACGTTTAGGGCTTGCGTGAGGCGAGTTTGATGCGACTCCCAGAAAAGTGGCTTTCCCGCATGCAAACGGATAGTCTCAAAAACCCCGTCACCGAAGCTAATGCCCCGATCCGGGGGCAGTTTCTCCTGCCAGGAGCCGCTCGTATAATGGAAAGCCCACATGGTAAGCGAAGTTAGCGAGGGCCTCAAAAGCGGCTAAACGGTCCCAGCGGCGGTCTCCTACCCAGTTGGAAATAACCCGCAGGGCATAAACGGGAAGGCCCAGACGGGCTCCAAATCGCAGATAGGCGGCGTTTTCCTGGGTTTCCAGCACAGCCTCGGGGTAGGTGCGCTTCCAGAAGCGCGCTTCTTTTCGGCAGGCGCTCACACTCTCCAGCGTTAGCCCCATCACCTGAGGCATAGCGAGCATGGGGGCCAGACTTTCCACCACCAGAGGAAAATCTCTGAGGAGGCTTTGTGGCAAAGGCTCCAGCGAGCGAACCCGACGTCGTCCAAAAGCGGCCCAAACATCCTTTCGCACCTGCACGCCCGCATACAGCGGCAGGCTCCTGTCGTAGGCCCCCGCTAAGCCCAGTACGATAATCACCTCGGGAGGCCCTTCCGCATACAGATGGTGCCAGAGTGCTTCGGTTGTAGCGACGGCCCCCACCCCCGTGATCAAAATCGGACAAGAGCCCGTGGGCCATATTCGCCTAATCGCCTCCGCCTCCGGCACACTGGGCGTGCAAAGCCAAACCCTGTAAGCCACCCCCCCAAATATCGCCTAAATCCCATCGCCCGTTTGCCTCTATTGGTGGATGGATTGCTCTCGTTGCATTGGGCTTTGCCAGGTTTTTTCTGGACACGCTAATCAGGGGGCTGGTCTGGCCCGAAGCCGGCTCCTCATGAGGTCTATGGGAAGACGGGATAGGACGCCTTAAGTAAGAAGGTCCGGAGACGGTGTCTTAGGCCGCTTCTCAGGATGAGGGTGAAATGATCTGTATGGGAGACAGGATAGGAAGCCTTGGAGGACCTTAGACGAGAAGGTTCAAAGGCCGATGCGATTTACTGGGGAGGTGCCATGGAGGGGTATGGTAGGGTTCAAGGGAGCGGTGGGGACCTCTAAGGGCAATGGCGGGGAATGCGATTTTCTTTTAGACGGAGGGCTGAGGGGTATTTTGAATTGGGATTTCAGGGGATTTCCAGTCCGATGACGAGAATATCATCCATTTGCTGGTTTTCGCCCTGCCAGGAGTGGATGGTGTCTTCCAGGATTTGTTTTTGTTGGGGGAAGGGGATGTTTTGGAGGTCGCGTAGGTATTCCAGCCAGGCGCGGGTACCCCAGCGTTTACCCTGTGGGCCGCCCAGCTGGTCCTGTACCCCATCAGAGTAGAAATAGAGTCGATCCCCTCGGGCTAACTCTAAGGAAGTCTCTGTGGCGGCCCGCCCTAAAAGCTCGCCAAAGCTGAAGGGATGCGGGTCCAAGCGGGTCACGAGGCCACCTCGTACCCAGGCGCCTTTGCCGCGCATGGAAAGGAAGGAGAGCTTGCGGCGCTGAAGGTCTATGAGGGCGATGGTGCCATCTACGGTGAGGGGTGTAGGGAGTTTCTGGCGGAAGAGCTGCCCTAATCGGGTATCCAGCTCTTCGGCCAACATTTCTGGACTCCATATTCCCCGCTCCAGAACGAGATGACGAAGGTTTTCAATGAAAAGGGTACTGACGAAGGCGCCACTTACGCCGTGGCCGATGCTGTCTCCCACAAAGATCAGCACCCGGCCCTTGTCCTCATGCATCCAGACAAAGTCGCCGCTCACGATTTGCAAGGGCTTATGGAGCACGAAGTAGGGGATGGAGAAGGAGGTACTTTCATTGGAGAGAGGTGGCATGAGAAGCTGCTGGAGTCTGCCGGCGAATTCCAGGTTTGTCCGGAGCTCTTCGGCGATGAGGGCGCGTTCACGGCGCAGGGCCTCTTCCAGGTCTTTTTGCTTGGTGATGTCGATGCGCATGGAGATGTAGCGGTAGGGATAGCCATCCGCATCCAGGAGGGGGCCTACCGTAGCATAAACCCAGTAATGGGAGCCGTCTTTGCGGCGGTTTTTGACTTCACCTTGCCAGATTTTGCCTGCCTTGATGGTATCCCACAGCTCTTTGAAGACACTTTTGGGCATGTCAGGGTGGCGAATGATATTATGGGGTTTGCCAATCAGCTCGTCTAAGCTATACTGGGAGACTTCGCAGAATTTCTTATTGGCATAGGTGATGACGCCCCGGGTGTCAGCTTCACTCACGATAGCAAAAGCGTCTACGAGGTTGGTGCGGTCGCGCAGCTCGCGTTCCAGGGCTTCCATGCGCTCCTGGAGCGTAGCATAGGAAGTCTCGTACTGGGAGAGGTGCTGGGAGAGCTCCTGAACTAGTTTGACGAGGTCCGCAGAAAGGATGCTCATAATTCAGTTTGAAGTGAAGTATCTAAAGGAGGGAAAAGGAGCATAGATGTGAGAGGGGCTTAGGCATTTTGGGGGCGGAGTTTTTGTGTGCGGTAGGCGTGGAGGATGTCTTGGTAGCTGGAGTGGCGGGCACTCAGCCAATGGACGGCGAGGAGGGCGGCACTTTCGGCAGCATGAGGGGGCGTGAAAGCAATAGGTGCCTGCCGAGCTGCCTCCTGAAAGAGGGCATTGAGGACAGGCTCTGGTAGCGCCGTAGACGGGACAGGCATGACAATGAAAAGGGTCTGCGGGGCATTCAGGGAAAGGAGCGATAGAAGGTGGGCGCTTTCGCCGCAAGCCCACAGGGCCACCGGATACTGGGATAGCTCCTGCAGGAAGTTTTGAATAAGCGGTAGACTGGGCGGCCGCGGGAGCGTCCGGTCTTGGTGGGTAATCCCTAACCGCGTCAGAAGTGCCCGAGCCGGGGTAAGCGCTTCATACTCTGAGGCTGTTGTAGAGAGGAGGAGGAGCTCATTCATGATACAAAGTTAGCAACTTATAGTCATAGTGGGGGGAGCTGGCAAGGTAGGCGGGAGCCTATCGGAATCTGCTAAGGTGTGCGGCGGGTGATAGAACCACCGAGAGCACCGAGATGTGCTGTGCGTAGCAAGTTCAGGGGTTTTTATGCAGCTTTGGGGCATGATGGCGCGTGCGCGGGAAGTGCTACGGCAGGTATGGGGG
Source organism: Sphingobacterium sp. (assembly GCA_028276345.1). Lineage (GTDB taxonomy): Bacteria > Bacteroidota > Bacteroidia > SpSt-205 > SpSt-205 > JAPYWM01. The sequence goes on along the minus strand of JAPYWM010000155.1, from coordinate 697 downwards.
TATGAGGCGTTTCGGCCGGTACAGGAGCGTGTGGTGGAGGCGGTACTGGCGGGGCGGGATGTCTTGGCGCTTTTACCGACGGGCGGGGGAAAGTCGCTCTGTTATCAGGTGCCAGGGTTGGTTTTTGGGGGGGTAACGCTGGTGGTGTCGCCGCTTATTGCGCTCATGCGGGATCAGGTGGAGGGGCTTCGGCGGCGGGGTGTGGGAGCCGTAGCCATAGACAGCACGATGCCCAAAGCCGTGCGGGAAAAAGCCCTCCAGGAGGCAGTAGCGGGGGAAGTTCAGTTTTTATATGCCTCGCCGGAGCGATTGGTGATGGCGTCGTTTCAGGAGGCTTTGCGGGGGCTTCCGATTCGGCTGGTGGCGGTGGATGAGGCGCACTGCATCAGCCAGTGGGGACATGATTTTCGGGGGGCCTATCTGGAGTTAGGGCGTCTGCGAGACGTTGTACGCGAAGGCACGCCTTGGATAGCCTTGACAGCTACGGCGACGACTCAGGTGCAAAAGGACATTATAGAGCTTCTGGGTTTGCGGGAACCGGTGGTGATTCGGCAGCCTTTTTACCGGCCGAACTTCTATTATGCGGTGGTGTATGATGTGGATAAAGACAAACGGCTTTTGCAGTCGGTGAAGAAACTTTCTGGGAGTGGGATTGTGTATGTGAGTTCGCAGCGGGGCACGATGCAGGTGGCGGAGC
>JAPYWM010000009.1 GCA_028276345.1 Sphingobacterium sp. | reverse complement strand
AGACCCAGCGCCCGGATCCAGCCTGTGCGGCCAATCTCACAATATTCCGCATACCGCCCATAATACACCACCCCCATCTGGTCCGTCTCACTATAACGCACCCGCACCTGTGTAATATGAAGGTGCTGCCAGGGCGCTAAGCTACCTATTTTTTCTTCTGGGCGAGCCATCGGCTAAGGGCTTTTTGATAGGAACGGGCTTTTCGCTGGTGCTCGGCATAGCTCACCGAAAAATCATGGTAGCCAGACCCATCTGGCCGGGCACAAAAGTACAGATATTCGCTGGGGGTGTAGTTGAGCACGGCCTCTATGCTACTGGGCGAGGGAATGCCAATCGGACCCGGCGGAAGCCCCCGCCGCTGATACGTATTGTAGGGCGAATCCACCTGCAAGTGCCGCTGTGTAACGCGCTGGGTCAAAAAGTCCCGCGTCGCATAAATCACCGTCGGATCCGCCTGCAAGGGCATCCCTATCCGCAAACGATTAAGATACACGCTGGCAATCAGGGGTTTCTCGGCCGGGCGGCTGGTCTCCCACTCCACAATAGATGCCAAAATCGTCACCTCCACCGGCGATAACCCTAACGCCGCCGCTTTCTGCCGTCGCTCGCTATTCCAAAAACGCTCATAACTTTGATGCATCCGCTCAATAAAGCTCTCCGGCGGAATCGTCCAGTAGACTTCATACACGTCTGGGATAAAGATCACGAACCACGTATCGGCATTCAGGCCATACCGCTCCCAGGGATAATTCAAAAACGTGCCCATCCAGGCCGTGGAATCATACGCAAGCGTCCGCCCCAAAAATGCCGCTAAATGGAAAGAACTGCGCTGCGGGGGTAAATAAAACCGAACAGGCGTTTGCAGACCCCGGCGTAGCCGCTGAAAAACCTGATAGGCTTTTTCTCCTGGCTTTAGCTCATAATGCCCGGCCTTGGGAGGCGTGACGTAGGTCAGCCAGTACCACACCGTCCACGTCGGCAAAACCTGCCGTAAACTATCCGAGTAACTTTCACGGGCCTGCGGTGATAAAGGTATTTTCCAAGTTTTTCTCTCAGGGATCCGCACATTAGCCAAGAACTGTGCTACTCCCAGACCCAGTAGTACCATCACCCCCCCTAAAAAGCCCCACCGATAGCGATAGAAGAAGTTTTTCGGCGATGAGGCGGCAGCGGAACGGGCGGGTTTCTTACGGCTGGCTTTGCGGCGGGCCATACACGATTTGGCGGGCTAAACGTTGCTTTTGTTTCTGGAACCAGGCAGGTCGTATCCGTTCCTGCGCCGCCTGGGGAAATTCGCGCAGAAGTAAAAGTTCGGCTATCTCGTCGGGGGAGAGGTCTTGGGGGGCTTTTTGGAGGTAGTGGTAGGCAGCGCTTTTGACGCCCCAAAGGCGAGGTCCCCATGACGCCCCATTTAGATAGAGATGGTATAGCCGCTCTTCGCCCCATAGCAGGCTCAGTACGCTCCCCATAAGCTCTGCGCCCACGGCTTTATCAGGCTGGGGGAAGAGAAGCGTAGCGGCGGCCTGCGCGGGTGGAGAGAGCCGCTTCGCGTGGGAGGCCTCCAGTCGCCACCGAAAGCCCTCCAAAAGCCCCGGCGGCCTCTCCGAGGGACGTAGCCATTGCCAAGCCGGCCCTTCCCCCTTCAAAAGCGCCACTATCACCGGCACCGGCACTAGCGGAACCCACCGAAACGCCCACAGCACCAGTACAACCCCTATCAAAAGCCCAAGTACCACCTGAAATACTTGCCGCAAAAGCCACCGCACCGGCCACAAAAGCATCACCCCAGCGAAAGCTGCTCAAACCGCTGCCGATAAAAGTCGTTGATTACATCTACCACTTCCTGCGGCGTATCCACCAGCGCAAAAAGAAAAAGATCTTCCGGCGACACATACCCCCACTCCGCTAAAAGGGTATTTTGTATCCACGCCACGAGCGGCCCCCAGAATGTCCGCCCCACCATCACTACCGGAAACCGCTCAATCTTCCGCGTCTGAATCAGCGTCAGCGCCTCAAATAGCTCATCCATCGTCCCAAACCCCCCCGGTAGCACAACAAACGCCTGTGCATACTTCACAAACATCACCTTCCGCACGAAAAAGTAGTCAAAGTTGATAAGCAGGTCAGGGTCTACGTATGGGTTGGGCCGCTGCTCAAAGGGCAGAATGATATTGAGGCCGACGGAATAGCCGCCGAGCTCTTTGGCGCCTTTATTGGCGGCCTCCATGATGCCGGGGCCACCGCCCGTGATGATGCCATAACCGCTTTCTACGAGTTTGCGAGCTACTTCGGTGGCAAGCTGATAGTGGGGGTTATCGGGGCCCGAGCGAGCCGAGCCGAAGATGGACACACAGGGCCCAATCCGAGAAAGTGTTTCAAAACCATCCACGAATTCCGCCATAATCCGAAAGATCTGCCACGTATCAGCCACACGGCGTTCTCGCAGATCGCGGGTCTTATTGAAAAGGTTCTTTGGTAGGCCATTAGCTGGTGGGATCATGTAGCAAATGTACGAAAACCCCCCAGATGAAAAGACAACCTGTGCCACAGCCTTTCTGGATTTCGTGCAAAAAAGGTGGCCCCCTTCCACAGGGGAGCCAACCGCTTTCTGTGTGTGCCCTTACAAGGGCAGTCGGCGCTTCGTTACTCTTTACTGCCGCGGAGCCCTTCTAACGCTGAGAGGCGACTCTCAATGACAGATAGGCGCGCTTCCAGGGCTTGTTTTTCAGCTTCTACAGCAGCGAGGCGGGCTTTGAGTTGGTGGTTTTCCGCGTCCAGCTCCTTCACCGCATTGATGAGCATATAAGTGAGGTCGCTGGGATCCACGGCTAAGACATCTATGAGTTTGTCGCCAATAGCTTGAAACTTGTACGGATGCACCATTTCTGGCACGACATCCTGAACTTCCTGAGCGATGAGGCCGGTGAAATGGCGGTCGCTCGCCGCCCAGTACTCCTTTTTGTACTTGTAGCGGACAGGCCGCAGCGCTCGTAGCTCCGCTAAGCCCCGGGTGTACGGACGAATATCTTCTTTCAGCCGTGCATCGGAGGTAAGGGAAGCCTGCAGCACTACCCACACTACCTACGCGCATGGTGGGGCGCACAATCAGCTGAGGGTAAGTTTATTCTTTCGAAGTACAAAAAAAACATTGTCAAGGGGTGCCTCAGGAGTCAGGCGGTGAAGAGGGATAGAGCTCAGAGGGGGGGCGGAGGGGTGGGGGCTGCCAATGGCGAGCCTCCTGCCAAAAGGCCATGAGAAGGGACTCTAACTGGGATTGGCAGGCATGAAGGGTATGCACCACTAAAGCTGGGGACAGAGGCAGCTGGCGACGAGAAATGAAATCGTAGATATGTTTGCTCATGCCCTCATAGGAGGCGAAGCGGTAGAAGAGGTCGGTTTCGGTGGCCGCCCGGAAAAAAGCTTCCCAAGTAGGAGGGCCATAATGCCGATAGGCCCGAATGGCTTCTTGAAGGGCCTCAATGAAAGGGGGGAGAGGGAAAGCACTCAGAGCGGACCAGTTTTCGCCGAGGGTAGCATCCAGCCACAGGTCTACAAAGACGCCGGCATAACGGCCCAATGCGGGACGAAGTAGCGCCCTGGCTTGGCGGAAAGCGGGATGACGGTCCGTTTGCCAGTCTATTTGCCGATGGAAAGCCACGCCGGCGGCTATGGGAGCGGGGAGGAGCTTTTCCCGAGCACCCCTTACTCCATCGGCAATCAGCGCCCCAAACTGAAATGCCGCCTCCCCTCTGGCCAAGAAAGTATGCCCCAAGTGATGCACCACTCAAAAATAGCGCTTATATCGGCTGTCCGCTTAGCTAAAATGCGCTGAATGGTGGGGGCGGCTTAGCGGTTTCCTGGCATTCGGCAAGCTTTGGCTGCCCAGGTCGTTTTGGCGTAGCAGGTGGCTGAGGCGGGGGCTTTATTTCCCTTGCATGGCGGGGATGAGGACTTCCCGCAGGGCGAGGCCAGTGGGGGTATCGTGGCGGGCGATTTCCTCGGGGGGGCCTTCGGCGATGAGGTGGCCGCCGAGCTGGCCGCCTTCCGGCCCCAGCTCAATCACCCAATCCGCCCGCCGAATCACATCCAGATTGTGCTCGATCACCACGACGGTATGCCCCAGGTCGACCAGCTTGTGCAGGACGGAGAGAAGCTTTGCGATGTCGTCATTGTGGAGGCCGGTAGTGGGCTCGTCCAGGATATAGAGGGTGTGGTGCGAGAGGGGACGGGCGAGCTGCTCGGCGAGCTTGATACGCTGGGCTTCCCCGCCGGAGAGGGTAGGCGAGGGCTGCCCGAGGGGTAGATACCCTAAACCAATCTCCTCTAAGACAGTGAGATAGCGGCTGATTTTAGGGTGAGACTCAAAGAACGTGCGGGCTTCACTTACTGACATGCGCAGGACGTCGCTAATGTTTTTGCCCTTATAGCGCACTTCGAGGGTTTCGGGGTTGTAGCGCTGGCCGTGGCAGGCTGGGCAGGTGACATTTACGGGGGGTAGGAAGCCGAGTTCTACTTCCAGGAGGCCGGCGCCGTGGCAGGTTTCGCAGCGGCCGGCGTTTTTGACGTTGAAGGAGAAGCGGCCGGGTTTGTAGCCCCGCATGCGTGAGAGGGGCAGCTGGGCATACCACTTCCGGATTTCGTCAAAGACCCCTGTGTAGGTGGCGGGATTGCTACGGGGCGTACGTCCGATTGGGTCCTGGTCTACTAAGAGCACCCGTCGGATGCGTTCTCCGCCCTCCAGGCGCTCGTAAGGGAGGGGAACGGCCGTCGTATGACTGTGAAGGCGGCGCTGAAGCGCCGGATAGAGCGTATCCAGGATAAGCGTGCTTTTACCAGAGCCGCTTACGCCAGCCACCACGACCAAACACCCCAATGGAAAGCGCACCGTGATATTTTTCAGATTGTGGCCGCTGGCGCCGGCCAGGACTAGAAAGTCTTTTGGCTCGCGGCGGGGCAGAATGGGTATTTGTCGGCGGCCGGCGAGGTAATCGGCCGTGATGCCAGGCTGTTTGAGAAATTCGTTTAAGGGGCCGGCAGCCACGAGATACCCTCCCTTTTTGCCGCCCACGGGGCCAATCTCAATCAGATAGTCGGCTGACCGCATGGTTTCCTCGTCGTGCTCAATGACAAGGACAGTGCTACCCTGGTCTCGGAGTTTTTGCAGGGCGTGAAGGAGGCGGCGGTTGTCCCGAGGGTGCAGGCCAATGCTGGGTTCATCTAAAATGTAGATCACCTCGGTCAGGCCAACGCCGATCTGGGCGGCGAGGCGGATGCGCTGGGCTTCGCCGCCAGAGAGCGAATGCATAGGGCGAAAGAGCGAGAGGTAGCCCAGGCCCACTTCTTCTAAGAAGCCCACTCGTTTGCGGATTTCTCGGATGAGGTCCTCGCCGATAGTGCGGTCCAGCGGAGAGAGCTTATCGGGGAGGGTTTGCAGCCAGGTGCCCAGCTGCGAAAGCTCCCACAAGCCCAGTTCTCCGATAGATACGCCGTCAATTTTGAAGGCGAGACTATTAGGTTTGAGGCGGCGCCCTTCGCAGGCGGGACATACCTGCGTACTTAGATAAGACGTTATCCATGATGGGGGCCTTTCGCTGTGGAGGTGGTGCTGGATGTACTGCCAGAGACAGGGGCCGCTGCGAGGGAGCGCACGCTCTGCTTCGCTTTCGTCGTAAGGGATGGCTTCCAGGAAAGGCTGGGGGCTTTTGAGCTGGCCATAGAGAAGCTTGTAGCGCTGGGCTTCAGATACCTCTGACCAGGGGGTGGCGTAGGGGATATCTTGGCGGTAGAGGAGGCTCTGCCAGTAGACGGCGAGTTCATCATCGAGGAGGGTGGGGTGGAGGGCTTCTCGGGCGGGCTTAGTCGGGTCGGGGAAAAGCAACGCTGGATTGAGGTAGCGCACTTCGCCCAGGCCCTGACAAGTAGGGCACGCCCCATACCGGCTATTGTGCGAAAAGGTATTCGGCTGCGGCTCATCAAAGCTTTCCCCCGTATGCGGGTCAATATAATCCAGCGAGAAGGGCCATACCTCCGGCCGGCCTTTCTCAATCACGAAGAGCGTGCGGTTACCCAGCCGAAGCGCCTTATGCACAGCTTCTTCCAGGAGGGGGCGGCGGGCCAGCGACACATCGAGTGTATCTACCAGCACTTCGATGTCGTGCACTTTGTGGCGGTCGAGGTTAGGGATGCCCTCAGTGAGGTCTTTCCATTCGCCGTCCACCCGGACGACCTCAAAGCCCCGCTTGCGCAGCTTCTCAAACTCCTCCCGGTAGTGACCCTTGCGAGCCCGCACCAGGGGTGAGAGGATGTGTATTCGTTTGCCTGAAAAGCGTTCTATCAGGAGCGCTATTAGCTCCGGCTCCGTATAACGAATCAGCGGCTGGCCGGTTACGGCGCTGTAGGGATGGGCGATGCGGCTGTATAAAAGGCGCAGGTAGTCGTAGATTTGCGTCGTGGTGCCGACGGTGGAGCGGGGATTATGGACGAAGCGATGTTGGTCCATGGCGATGACGGGGCTAAGGCCTTCCAGGCCATCCATGTCGGGCCGCTCCAGCGTCTGCAGAAATTGCCGCGCATACGTAGAAAACGTCTCGGCGTATCGGCGCTGCCCTTCGGCGTAGAGTGTATCGTAGACTAAGGAGCTTTTCCCGGAGCCGCTAACCCCCGTAACGACGATAAACTTATAGCGGGGGAAGGAGACGGTGATGTTTTTGAGGTTGTGGGTGCGGACGCCTCGCAGGCGGATGTCCATAAGGGCGAAGTTAGGGGGCTATGGGTGCTGTGGTGAGGTGGGTCTCTCGGTAGGCTCTTCGGGCGAAGTCGTGGATAAAGCTGGTGTAGTGTGGGCTATCTGGGCGATGCACGGCGCCATAGGGCTGTAGGACATAAAGCGTTTGCCTGTCCTGGTGCCAGCGGATAAAGTAGGTGAGGCCATCACCGCCTTTAACAAGAAAGCGGTGGCGTTTGGCATTCCAGGAGAGGTGGCGGGCTTCGAGGACTTCGGGGGCGCCGCCGAGGCCAACCTCTATGCCGCCTCGGCCATGCCTGAGTACCATTTCCCAGCGCGGATACAGCGTCCCGTATGCCCGCTTAAGCGTCCGAACAGCCTGCCCTAAGGCCTTCACACACTCCGACTCCGTCGGCTGCAGACCGAGGATCATCATTACGGGAAATCGCAGGCCTGTAAGCTTTTCTAAATGATGGTGTGTGAGCATGACGAGGGCAGTAAGGGTATCTTCGGGCTGTGCGCAGCCCTGCCACCGCTGAAGGGCCCGGATAGGTTCGGAAAGATGAGGATAGCGCTCAGCGTTTAGGGTGAAAAGCGGCTCGAATACCCGCCGATAGCTGCCTTCCTGCGCATAACAGCGGTCGTGTTTGATACTTATGAGGTCATGCATGGTGAGGGGGCGGTCGGCATAGTGGGTCCAGAGTTCTTTCAGGCGCTCGGCGCGGTTGTAGGTAAAGCGCTGGAGGCCAGGTAGGGGATGGGCGGGGCGGGGGTTAGCTTCGGGGCAGGTTACGGAGAGGGGGGATTGATTGGCATTGTAGACGTAGCCGCAGGGTGGGTCTATTACATGGGGCAGTTCCGCAAAAGGCACCCGCTCTCGAGCCAGATACCGCATATCTGGTTGGGGCAATGGCACAGACCAGGTATGCGCCGTGTCTCGCCGGGGAAGGTAATGCGTGCAAAAAAAGCCGATGTGTCCCTCCTCATCGGCATAGGTGGTGTAGAAGGCTGGCAGGGCGCCTATTTTTAGCACCTGGAGAAAGGCGTGGAGGTTGCGGGCTTTTGAGAGGAGGTACCAGGCTTGGAGGGGGTGAAGGGTGTCGGGCTGCCAGGGGGTGATGGCAAACCATGCACCTTTTCGGCGCAGAGCTGGGCCGAAGCGCGTGGCATACACCCGGCGGCGAATCGGAAAAGGCAGCCCCCGCAGATGTAATGTAACCTTTCGGGTGCGGAAGGGCTCCCACCACGTGGCGGTGCTGTCCTTGACCAGGTAACGCCGCCCTCGCACAGTGAGTCGGAACACATCCCGGTACTGAGGGTAAGCCATCGTATGCGCCCAGCCGAGGGCGGGATTAGCGCCCAGGTGCGGGACCGGACTGCCCGGAAAAAAGCCCCCCCGAAAATGCCACCCTTCCCGGCTGCATATCTCCGCCTCATACCAGGCTAAGCGCCCCTCCAGCGGCTGATGAGAGTTGATAAGAAGGTAAGTGCTGCCATCATAAGTGCGGCTGGGGGCAATCGCCCAGGCATTCGATCCGTAGCCCTCCGAGAGGGCCCCTATCTCGGTCAGCTCGGGCTTATCTAAGAAGGGAAGGAGGTTGCCCAAACCGGTCATCGCCTGGAGGATGAGCAGAGAACCCCGGGCGATATCTTCTGCGGTGGTAGGAAAGAGGTCTTTTTGCAGCTGCTCGGCGGGGTGCTGGTGGAAGTAGGCATTCACGCCCTGGGCGAAAGCCTCGAGGATTTGCCAGCCCTGCTCGGTGAAAAGTGGGCGCACGGGGATAGTGTCCGTGCCTGTCCAGACCCTCAGGAAATCCCAGAGAAGGCCCTCTTTGCCTTGGACACGGCTCAGCTGCCCCCGGGCGGCCAGGAGGCTCTCTTGCAGCCATCGTCCCACATCCGCCGCTTGTACCCACCCTAAGCCATAAGCCACCTCCACATCCGTCTCCCCATAGACATGCGGCACCCCCGCACTATCTCGCCAGATGACGGGATGCCACGGCCCATGGGATAAGGGGACAAGCGAGCCCTGTGCCGATAGGAGAGCCGGCAAAAGCAGCACGAAGACTTTTCGCACAGGTACAAAGGTAAACTATCGGCAGAGGGGGGCCTTAGCGGCTTACGAAAAGGAGACCCCGGGCGATAATCTGGGTGGTCTGGTAGCGTCGGAGCTGATAGAGATAGGTCCCTTCAGCGAGATGTGGGGGCAGAAGGATTTCGGTCTGCTGGGCTTTTTGGATGGGTATTTTGCTCACTATGCGGCCTGTGCCATCCAGTAGCTCTAAGTAATCACCGGCCTGTATCTCTCCTTCTATGGTAAGGTGGCCGGGGGTGGGATTGGGATACAGCCGAATGGTAGCTGACCTACTTTCAGACAGAGGGGTGGTTCCTACCGAGACCTGCCAGCTCAGGCTATCTCGGCAGCCGGTTGCCATGTCTATGCGCACCAGACGTATTTCATAGGTGCCTGCCACCGAAAATACCTGGGAGAAGGATGCGCCGGTGTAGCTTACCCAGCCGGTTGGGGTCTGGATATGCCAGGTGCGGTCATAAGCGGGGCCGTTGTCCGTGCCCATGAGGGTCTCGCCGGGGGTGATGGCAAGTCCCGGTGTGAACTGCACATCTGCTGGCAGGAGGCTATCCACGGTGAGGGTGACTTCGTCGTAGCCCCAGCAGCCGCTGGCATCTCGCGCTAAGAGCGAATAGGTCCCACTTTGGCGGGGATAGATAAGCGGGGTATTGGCACCGGTGCTCCAGTAGTATTCGGTGAGGCTACTCCCGGAAGGGACTATCGAGTCGCCTAAGCACAGCGAGCGGTCCGGGCCCAGGTCTACGAGGGCACTGCCCCCCTGGAGGAAGCACTGGTACCAGGTCCGGGCCGCTTCTACATGGTCTAAGAATTCGCCCCAAGAGTCACCGGCTACGAGCGCCAGGACAATAGTATCCTTAGCTCCGGCTGGGAGGGAGATTGCCCTGGCGGAAATAGCCGTGAAGATATCGCCATTCACGCTGGTCGGGCTTGTGCCAAGGCCCTGGAATATGGCATGATAGCGCTGTGGGATAGGGTTAAGAGTATCGGCCCTTCCGACGTGGAGCACGGCCTGATGTGGGGAGAGGAGCAGGGCCCCGGCATAGCGGGTGGTGCCATTCCGAGCATAAACAAGCTTGTAAGTGGGGTCTATGGCGGCGAGATCCGTAGTGGGGTTATTGCCTACATCCCAGTCGAGCCACCAGCCCAAGGCGAGGTTGGTGTAGTCCTGCCCGGAGAAATTTTCCAGCTCATACACGAAGGCGACAAAGGGATTAGCAGGCTCGTGGCGGATGCCGTAGGTTTTGAGGCGAATGGCGAAGGGTAAGGCAGCTGGATCCTGCGAGACATCGCCATACATGGTTACCGCTCCCATTTCGTAGAGGGGTGTGTAGGAGCGTGTGGCATTCCCCGCAGGCATAAAGTGCTGGTACATCCCTCCACCTGGTGCTCGAGTGCAGAGGTGGGCTGTCGTATCACAGAGCACTATACCCCCCTCAAAGAGCCACGACTCTGTATAATTTCGCCACCGAACGCCCAGGCCCACCTCGTTTTGCGGGGTGTCGTGGTAGCCGATTCGGCCGTTGCCGCTGATGGTGGTTTTGAGGCGGGCGGCGGGTAGATGTACATAGGGGGGATTGAGGCGGGCTATTTCCTGCACTTCATAGTCTATATACCCCCCATCGCCGCTGTATTGGAAGAGCAGGGCACTCTTAGCATCTGTGGGCGTGCCCGCAGCTACCCGCACCCGGAAGGGTGTAGCTTGCAAGTGGGTAGCTAACGTCCCCAGGTTGCCTACGGCATACAGGCTGTCTAAGACTTCCAGGTAGGGGGAGAGGCTGGAGAGTTTGATAGTGAGGTTCTGGACGGGGGAAAGGTAATTGATGTAGGTGGGCGTGATGAAGAGGGTTTCGCCGGCGAAAAAGAGGCTGTCGTTATTGTCCTGAACTTGCCAGGTTTTGATGCGGCAGGCTGGGGTGTCGGAGGTGGTGATGGCGCGATACAGGTTGATACGTCGGCCGAGCTGGTAGCGGAGGGTAGGGTTGAGGTGGTCTACGGAGTCGCCGGTGATGCGGAGGAGTTCGGCGATCTGGCGGGCATTGAGGTTAGGGCGCCAGCTCCGTAGGAGGATAGCACAGCCGGCAGCCTGAGGGGCAGCGAAACTGGTGGCATACGCATAGGTGCCATAACCACTCAGGCCATTTGTCGTAGTCCCCCATCCTGTCGCACACACATCTATGCCATAGTAGGCCTGGACGGTGCCCGGCCAAGTGTCGTCTGTATTGCGCAAGGCGGTTACAGACAGGACCCCATCGTACATGGCGGGGTAAAACTTTGTTCCCTGGTTAGGGGGGATATTCCCGGCTCCTGCGACGATGAGGGCGTCATAGGTGTCGGTGATGGTTCGGACGAAGTTTTCTGCGGCGCGACTACGGGAAGGGGAACCCCATGAGGCATTGATGACCTTAGCCCCTTTTTGGGCGGCGTAGAGCACCCCGTCGTAGGCGGCGACCAAGGCCCACATGTCATCGGGAGCGGCTTTGATAGGGAGGAGGCGGCACCGGAAAGCTGGGCCTGCTATGCCTTCGTTATTGTCGGGGGTAGCGCCGCCGAAGCCGGCGACCCAGGTGCCGTGACCGGTGGGATTGGTTCGGGGGTCATTATCGGGGGGGGCACCGATAGTCGCTCCCACAAAGTCCCAGCCATGAAAGTTATCCACATAGCCATCCCCATCGTCATCTATGCCGTTGATGGGGTCGGCCCAGTTGTAGGCGATGCTATTCACCAGGTCGGGATGGTCAAAGCGCACGTCGGTATCTACCACCGCCCACACGAAGTTTGTATCGCCCTGGGTGCTATCCCAAGCAGGCAGCACATGGAGGTGGGTGAGGTTGTAGCACTGACTGAGGAGGGGGTCATTAGGCGTATAGGTGAGGCGCTCTGGCGAGAGGAGGGGCTGGGGGACATATTCGGGTTCGGCATAGCGGACGACGGGGCTACGTGCCCAGAGCTTCGCGGCATAAGGTGGGGGCAAGGGCGCCTTGTAGTCCAATACATACACGGGCGAGGCCATCTTGATGCCCGGGAAACGTTCGGAGAGGCGCTCTTGCTCCAGGTAGGTCGCGAGCGCCCTGAGTTCGGGGGGGAGGTTTTCTAGGGTATAGCCTGGTTTGAGTTCAAAGAGGATACGCCCAGGCCGGTAGGCCGTCTCCTGTCCCCACAGGAGCAGGCCCCCGAGAAGCACCCCCATCCAGTGCCGGCTCATGGCTCAAAGATAACCTCCGTCGCGGAAAGGAGCGCATCAAAGGCGTATTCTTTTTCCATGAAGGCTTTGCCATCCACGCTCACACGCAGGATGACTGTATCGGCCCGGGGCACGGCGATGGTATAGTTTCCTTTAGCATCCGTGCGGGTCTCGGCCAGGACTTTTCCGGTGGCTTTATCCACGAGCCAGAGGCGGGCATTCGAAAGAACTTTCTCGTCCTTATCCAGGAGGGTGCCACTAAGCATTTCCATGACGACTTCTTCTTTGGGGGTTGGACGGGGTTGGGCAGGAGCAGGTTTTACGGGCGGTGGGACGCTCTCCCGATGACGGCTTTCCTCTTGTGCCCAGCCTCCGCTTAGTACGCCTGCTAAAAAGGCTATTTGGGCTAGCGTACGCATGTCTCAAAAGTACGCAAAAAACTTGCCAAAGCGTTTTTTCCCCACCTTTGTGTCATGGATACCCTCTGGACGGCTGTGAGCCTGGTGCTCTCGGCCGTAACGGTTCATCCCAATAATGCCATGTTTGTTCATACGGGCAGCCTTTCTCTAAAGCGTGGGTATAATGCCTTTGTCTGGGCAGACCTTCCGCTTCATACGTCCAATCTACGGGTGATTTTACCCCCTACTACTAGGGCCTATGTGGTAGAGAGCCGGGTAGAACCCTATACCCCTACGCAAACCGAAGAGCCGGCAGACTTGCGATTCTGGCGTCGGCGGATAGACTCGCTGGAAAAGCTCGTTTACACTTACGAGTCTCGCCTATCCCTGCTCAAAGCCCAGGAAGCCACCCTGCTGGAAAATAAAAAACTGAGCGGGGCGGAGGGCGGCACTAGTGCACCCGCCGTGGAAGCCTACGTGCGCCTGTTAGAGCGCGAACTGCCCCGCATTCGAGAGGCGATGTATCCGCTCTCCCGCAGCATAGAGGCCGCCAAAGACTCCCTCAGCCGCTGGAAAACCGCCTACGAGAGTCGCAAACAGCATTATGCCCAGCGCCGCTCCGCCCTTTATCTGCGCCTCTGGAGCCCCCAGAATGAGTTTATCCCCCTGCGGGTAGAAGTGCAAGTCCCCAATGCTCGCTGGGGAACAGCCTACCTCCTTCGCCTACCTAATGTGACGGAAGGTCTTCTTTATGTTCAGCGCTGGGCCGAAATCCAAAACAAAACCGGCATAGACTGGAAAAACGTGCAGCTGACCTTATCTACGGCCTTGCCGAGCCAGGCGGCAGAGGCACCTCCCTTCCAGCCCTGGTATGTGGACCTGTATAGTGACATGAGAGCCTTTACACGAGCACCCGAGGCAGCGAAGGCACTTGGGGCTATGGAGGATGCCAGGAATTCCCCAGAAGGGGGCGCTGAGCCAGACGAGGGCGCCGAGAAGGAAAATCACCCCCTTCCTGTGGAGAGTAACGTTCTGCTCGCTCGTACCTACACGCTTGGCACGCATACTATCCCTACTGGGGAAAACACCGTCCGGCTCCTACTCAAAGAAGACACCTTTAGCGTGCAGCCGTTCTTTCTCGTAAATGGGCCAGCCACGCCGAAAGCTTACATGCGGGCGGCGCTGCCGCTTTCGGTGATGCGGCTCTCCGACGAAGGCGAAGCCCGGATAGAAGTAGAAGGGCAGCCCGTGGGTCGCTTGCGGTGGCCACCCCGCACCAAAGAAGATACCGTCTGGCTGGACCTGGGGCCTACCGAGCGCTTGGTCGTCAGCCGGGAAGAGGTAGAGCGCCGCCAAGAAACTACCTTAGCCGGCGGGATGGTACGCTACCTCTTTACCTACCGGCTTTCTGTCGCCTCTACTTATGAGCGGCCTGTTAGGGTTGTCGTCTGGGACCGCATCCCTGTCAGCCGCCACAGCGACATCAAGGTGGACCTCACCGACAGCGGGAAAGGCACCTTAGACGCAGAAACCGGCCGCTTGAGCTGGACTATTACGCTCGAACCGGGCCAGCGCTGGGAAACGACCTTTCGCTTCACCGTGCGGGCCCCCAAAGGTAAAGCTATCCTGGGCCTATGAGGCCGGCTATTGCGCTCATTGGCGCCGGCTACTGGGGCCAAAAAATTCTCAGTCGTCTGCACCCGCTCGGCGTACTTCGTACCGTAGCTGTCCAGAACCTGGAGAAACACCAGGGCCTTATGAGCCAGTACTCCGACCTGCGCTGGACTACTGCAGTAGAGGCGGTTTGGACCGACCCCGCTATCCAGGGGGTTATCATTGCCACGCCGGCTCCTACGCATCCGTCTCTGGTGGAGGCCGCCCTTCAAGCCAACAAGCATGTCCTGTGCGAGAAGCCCCTTGCGCTGGACCTTTCTACCGCCCGCCGGCTCGCCGACCTGGCTACAAAGTACCATCGCCACCTCTTAGTCGGGCACATCCTCCGCTATCATCCCGCTATCCAGAAAGTACGTGAGCTCATAGCGCAGGGCCTGGTGGGCGAGATTCGGTATATTACCTCGCAGCGTTTAGGCTTTGGCCGGTACCCCCTCACCGAAGATGTGTTATGGGGACTAGCTATCCATGACCTGGACATTATCCCTTGGCTGCTGGGCGAAACGCCCGAAAAACTCCACATAGACGCCCCAGCCCCGTTGGCAGGGCAGCTTTTGGACACTGTGCATATTTCTCTGCGCTTTCCGGGGGGGCGATTGGCGCATATTCAGGCTTCCTGGACTGCTTCTCAGCGGACGCGTACCCTTACCATTAGTGGAACCGCCGGCGTGCTGGTCTTAGAAGACCTTCATCCCATGCCGAGGCTTTTCTACTATCCCATCACCACGCGTTGGCTTCACGGAAAAGTCCCCCACCTTTCCCTGGATAAGGTGCCCGAAGCCGTGCCTTTTGAGGTCGTGGAGCCGCTCACGGCGGAGCTTCAGCACTTTCTGTCCTGCATAGAGGGCCAAGCTACGCCTCAGACGCCAGCGGAGGCTATTTTGCCAGCTATCGCCCTGGCAGAAAGGCTCTATCGTCAGGTTCGTCCCGAAGCCGCCCCAGCTTTGCCTTATTTCGTCCACCCTACCGCCCTCATAGACGAAGAGGTAGAGATTGGGGAAGGGACGAAAATCTGGCACTTTTCGCACATTTTACGGGGCAGCCGCATCGGAAAAAACTGCGTCTTAGGCCAGAATGTCGTCGTCGGCCCCTTCGTCAAAGTCGGCAATAATTGCAAAATCCAAAACAATGTTTCGCTTTACTACGGTGTAGAGCTGGAAGATGGCGTGCTATGCGGGCCATCATGCGTTTTCACGAATGACAAGTATCCCCGGGCGTTTATTGAGCGGCGGAATGAGTTTTTGCAGACCCGGGTGCGGCGGGGGGCTACGCTTGGGGCCAATGCGACGATCATGTGCGGGGTGACGATCGGGCAGTTTGCGATGGTGGGGGCCGGGGCCGTAGTTACCCAAGATGTGCCCGACTATGCGCTCGTCGTGGGGAATCCTGCTCGGCAGGTGGGCTGGGTATGCACGTGCGGCGAAACGCTCAGCCAGCGCCACGAGGGCCTGTGGCACTGCCAGCGCTGCGACACCCTTTACCAGGAAACCCTCAAAGGCCTGGCCCCCCTCCACCCAGCTACATAGCCCTTCCCGCTTTTTGCACAGAGTTTGGTTATGTCTGACTTTTCTTTCACCTGCGCTGGGGTAAATTTGCTCCATGCGACCTTGTTACCTATTAGTGGGGGCCATTATCGGCCTTTTGTGGGGCCAGGAAGAAGCGCGCATCCGCTCGTTTATTCCTCGGACCCTCCCTCAAGCCATCACGCGACAGGAAGCGCTGATAACGATCCAGGGCCTCATTCAGGATGCCGAGACGAAAGAGCCTCTCCCTGGTGCCTCTATCCGTCTACTCAAAAGTGGCCAGGGCACCCTTAGTCGCTTAGATGGGAGCTTCGCTTTGTCCATGCCGGCAGATGGCCTCCCGCCTGACGAAATCGTCGTCATAAGCTATGTGGGGTATCAAGCAAAAGAAATTCCCCTCGCCGAGTTTGAAAAGTCTGGTGCCCTGATTGCGCTTACACCTGGGGGCATTACCATGAAAGAAATCCAGATTATCGCCTCCACGGCTAATGTGCTGATCACCCCTGTTAACTTCACCCGACTGGAGAGCCGGACGATTATGGAGGTGCGGGGCTCCCAGGATGTAACGGAAGCCTTTCGCCTCTCGCCCTCCACCTATGCTTCCCGGGAAGGGGGCGGTTGGGGGGACTCCCGGATCAATCTCCGGGGCTTTGAGCAGGAAAACATCGCCGTCCTTATCAACGGCATCCCCGTCAACGACATGGAAAACGCCCGGGTTTACTGGTCTAACTGGGTGGGTATTCTGGATGTGGCGGATGAGATCCAGGTTCAGAAAGGGGTAGGTAATGCGCGCATTGTCTTGCCCACGATTGGCGGTACACTAAACCTGCGTACGCTCTCCCCGCAGAGTGAGCGGCAGTTTCGCTTCACGAGCGAGGTATCAAATGTCTATACCCTGCGGACGGGTTTCGTCCTGCATACGGGGCAAAGTCCCAAAGGCTGGGCTGTTACGATGGCTGGGGGGCGAGCTGCTGGCCCAGGGTATGTACGGGGAACGGACTTTGAGTCGTGGCAGTATTATCTCGCTATCTCTAAGGACCTTGGTCGGCACCGGCTCATGCTTCAAGCCCTCGGCGCCCCCCAGTGGCACTACCAACGTTTCACCTACTTGAGCAAGCGTGACATAGATACTCTCTACCGAGACATCCAACACAACTACGACTATGGCTACCTCGATGGGCAGATTTACGGAAACTTCCGAAACTACTATCACAAACCCCTCATCAGTTTGAGCCACTACTGGCAGATTTCCGAAAAAGTCCGGCTACTCACGAGTGCCTATACATCGTTTGGCCGGGGAGGCGGTTCGGGTATTCTCAACGTACGCAGGGATTGGGACCCCACCCAGCGCACCTATTCCCTCCCTACCCGATGGGATGGGCTGATTAACTGGGAACAAGTGCGTGCCGACAACCGAGCTAAACGCGACACCCTTATCCGGGCCAGCGGCGATACCCTCATCGGTTATGCGGCCAACCTCATCCACCGCAATAGCG